>NZ_JBQXEZ010000006.1:0-98113 GCF_052618305.1 Desulforudis sp. DRI-14
CTTGATTTTCAAGGCTCCGCGGACCCGGGAGGGGTGTTGGCTGTCAAAGTTGAGTTAATGAAGGCCGAGATCTTGAATATCGTCGTCCGGGCCATCGTCTCAGGCACCGTAAGGCTTAACCTCGAGGAGTTCGACGGTGAAAAGTGGCGGGTTACCGACTCCACGGAGGCCCTGGAGGGAGAAACGGTCTGGCATCACCAGTTACAATGGCCCGAATTCAGGTTTTACGCGGATAACCCGGGCCCCGGCGAGGTAGAACTAAACGCCGCCGTGAGCGTAATCAAACACCACAAAGCCTGAAGCGGACCACCGTGTTACGGTGGTTTTCAGATTTTAAGAAATCGGTAATCCGATAGCGGCTGACAGAGGAATTGCCGAACTTTTCGCGAAAATACCAACTCAAAACTTTTTGTTGCCCAAACGTACCAACCATATCACGGAAGCGAGCTTCGTAAATACCCGCCTGGAATGTTTCCGAGGGTGAAGGGGGTCCCTAACATTGTCAGGGTCTGCCGACTATTCCTTCGCCGACTTAGTAGATTTGCAGGAGCTGCAGAAACTCCAAGACACTTTCTCTTCGACCACCGGATTAGCCACGTCTGTCACGCTTCCCGATGGAACGGTCCTTTCGACATCCGGGTGGACCGATTTTTGCGCGTCGTTTCACCGGAAATCGGTTATCGGCAGGCAGCGATGCCTCGAGAGTGACCGTGAAATCTTCCGAGCCGCCAGTCAAAGCGATGACTTTGTGATCCATAAATGCCACAACGGCCTGTTTGCCGCGGCAATGTCGATCAGAGTCGAGGGAGCGGACCTGGCCACGCTTGTGGTCAGCCAAGTCTTTTTTGAGGAACCCGACGAGCACTATTTCAGGAAGCAGGCGCGCGAACTCGGATTTGATGAGGAGAGTTACCTCGAGGCTGTCCGGAAGGTGCCCGTGGTAGACAAACGCGACTTTTATAACAATGCCAGGTTCCTGGGCAGCATCGCCAAGATCATCTCTTCGCTATGGCTGCAAAACAAACGGCAGAAGGTGCTGGACGAGCAGCTTCAATACGAGCGCAACAGGATGACGACCATCTTTCAAAACTCCGGTGATGCTATGCGCATCATCGGTAAGGACTTTAAGATTATCGACCAGAATAAACAGATGGAGCTGCTTTCCGGGGTTACCGCCGCCGATGCGATCGGCCGGCTTTGTTTTAATTCCTTCCATCATCCTTTCTGCGGCACGGACAGGTGTATCTTGCGCCGCATCCAGTCCGGAGAGGCGCGCATCGAGGCCCAGATGGAAATGGCGAGGAATGACGGCCGGCAGATCTTTGTCAGCCTCACTTCAACGCCGTTTATCGACGAGCAGGGGAATGTAACAGGGGTTATCGAGATTTTTCGCGACATCACTGAAGAGAAACAGATGGAGGAAAAACTCAGGTACCTGAGCCTGCACGATGCCCTGACCGGCCTCTTCAACCGCGCTTATTTCGAGGAGGAAATGGGGCGCCTGACCGTCGCCAGGCACGGGCCTGTTTCCATTATCGTTTGCGATGTCGACGCGCTGAAGATTATTAACGACACCCTGGGGCACGACACCGGCGACGAGTATCTGCGAGCCGCCGCCGAAGCCTTAAAAAAGGCCTTCAGGACTACCGACTGCGTGGCCCGCGTGGGCGGCGACGAGTTCGCCACAGTGCTCCCAAGTACGGATAACGAGGTGGCCGAGGATATCTGCTCGCGTATCCGGCAACAAGTGGCCGAATACAACCGGCAACACCCCGGCATACCGTTGAGTCTTTCCATAGGCAGGGCTACGACGGGCGATCCTGCTGTCAGCCTTTCGGAACTTTACAGGGAGGCGGACAGCAACATGTACCGGGAAAAACTCCTCAACCGTGTTTCAAAGCACAACGCGGTTATCGAGGCGGTAATGGCGGCGCTGAGGAAACGGGGTTTCATCACCGAAGGACGCACGGCTCGTTTGCAATCGCTCGCCGAAATAATAGGCAAGGCTGTCGGCCTGAGCGACGCGAAGATTGCGGAACTGCGGCTGCTGGCGCGCTTTCGCGACATCGGCATGGTTGGCATCCCCGACCGCGTTCTGCTGAAACAGGAACCGCTGACGCCTGCGGAAAAACTGACAATCCAACGCCACTGCGAGATCGGTCACCGGATCGCCTTGACGATACCGGAACTTTCGCCCATCGCCGAATCGATCTTGAAGCATCATGAGTGGTGGGACGGGACGGGTTACCCCCTTGGTTTAAGGGGTGAGGATATCCCTGTCGAATGCCGCATCCAGGCCATTGTGGATGCTTACGATGCGATAACCAGGGACGAGCCCGGCCGCCGGGCGCTCTCCGCCGCCGCCACGGCGCAGGAACTGCGGCAATGGGCGGGAAGCAGGTTTGATCCCGATCTCGTCAACATATTTGTCCATGACGTCCTGCCGCAATTGGGCTCTGGGCATTGAGCCGGTGCCCAGTGCCCAGTGCGCAGTGCCCAAAGCTATTTAACGCCCGTCGTCAGAATCCGTTTGATCTTCTCCATCACCGTTAACCCGTCTTCGTCAGGCTTACCGGCTCGCGGCCCGAAGCCCAGATGGGCGGCCATATCGGTCAGGATTTCCCGCAGCGCCTTAATCCGCCTGCGATAAAACTCCTCGTGGCTTACCTGCTTCTCGGTAATGCTGAGCTTGGCACGAAGCATATCAGGACCGTAGAGGATGGGCGTAATCATCTTTGCGGTTGCCGGGGACATCCAGGCCCGCCCGTTCAATTTCTGGTCGACGTAGGACACCAGCTCTATGTAAAGGTCGCACATCTCGTTATGAGTATGGACTTCGCTCTTATCCAGCCACTCGCCGACGGTCCACTCGCGCGCTCCTTCGTGACCCAGGCAGTAATGCATGCGCTTGATCATAAAGTAGCGTTCCTCGATTTCGGGTGTATCTCCTTGGTACGAGACCCTGACGGCGCGGCCGACGGGGAAGGAACGGCAGTTCCTGGAGCGGTGGGGGTAAAGAACGCATTTGCCATCCTGGTTAAGAAAGACACAGGGACCGTTCCGGGCGTGTTTGAGCCAGACCACCGGCCACCAGGAACCGGGGACCGTTTCAAAACCGCAGAACTCGTCAAGGAAATCCTTACCCGGCATTTCCAGGTAACGCGCCATGGTTTTCACGTCCCAGGGGTCGAGGTGGATGGTGATGCGCTGGCAGCACATACCCATACAGCGGTCCGTACATTCAAAGGTGAACTTGTCTCCCATCTGAAGGTCCTGCGAAACGACCTGGCTGATCCTGGTGAGATCTTGTTCGCTCATTGTTTTTCTCCACTTCATTACGGTATTGTCTTGCCACGCAAAAGCTTATCCCATCAGTTAATTAATGTTAAACGGTTCCCGTCGCATTAAGGAGCAGGCGCCTGAGGTTCAGCGCAAACTCCTGCGGCCTCTCGATGTGCGGATTGTGCCCGCAATCCGGAACGATCCAGAGCCGGCCGGCCTTTAAGCGCTCGTAGGCCAAAAGGGCGTGTTCAAGGCCAAACCAGTAATCACGGTCACCGGATATGATCAGCGTCGGGCATGAAACCTTTTGGAGGGTGTCTGCCAGGTTATATCCCCGGTCCCAAACGTATACGCGCTGACGGCGCAACAGCTCCCAGAGCGCCGGACCGTATTCGAGCCCGTGGACATCCTGCATGAACTGCTGGTTTTTGAGGCTTGTCCGCTCGAACGGGACGAACGTTTCCTCGCACTTCCGGATGGTAGCGTCGTTGGTAAAGTAGCCCACTGCTTCGGCAACCAGGGATTTCACGCGGTCGGGATACCGGCTGGCGAACAGCAGGGCGACGGCCCCTCCCAAACAATGCCCGCACAGGTGAACCTTTTCCAGGCCGAGGTGCTCGAGGACGGCGGCCAGTTCGGCAACCCCGTCGTCCATCAGCCAGGGTTCGATTTGCTGCCGCCTGGCCGAACGGCCAAACCCGTAGCGGTCGTAGGCAACGGCCCGGCAATCCTCTTCCAGCAAGGGCATAATCTTATCCCAGGTTTTAGACGACCAGAACCCGTTGTGCAGGAAGATAACCGGTTCTCCCCGGCCGCGGTCCTCGTAATGAATCCGGTTGTGCAGGGCAAGGAGGTCGGGCACATCATCTCATCCTTTTCTTGGCTTTTCTCTAATGCCTGGGTGTTTCTATGCCGGTTACGGGCAGGTCCTGTCCGCCGATGAGGATCTGCTGGAGAACCTGGCCCTCATAGACGATCAGGAAATACTCCGGCCAGACCTCCGCGCCGCAACAGGCCACCGGTTCCAGGGGGATGTTGGGCCAGTCCTCGCTGTAAAGCGCTTCAATGGGGGACGTGAACGTCCTGACGATGGTCCCCGCCCATTCGTTGCAGGACGGACACCGGGCGGCGATCACAATCGTCATGTCGTCGATGTCCGCGAAATTGATCCTCATGATAAAAAATTGCCTCCTTGGGGCGGAAGTCGGGCCGGCTCGTTGGTCTATTATATCTGATCCATGCACGGAATGCTAATCTCTGGCTGAAAAGCTAGGTTAAGGGGCTGGCGGTCTTCCGCCAGCGACTTTGTACAGCGTCGTTAACAATGCTCGCCGGGATAGTAGGGATTCGTAAAAAAATTAAACGCCGGGTATTCTTTCACTCTCCAGCAGCTTTGTGAGAAGCGGTTTGAGGAGCGAGGCCCACTCGGCAAGAAATTCCGGGTGGCGGGAGATGACTCCAAGACAGGAGTCCAGCGTCTCCACCCGCCTGACGACGAAGGCCAGGAGTTCGTCCAGTTCGAAATCCGGCAGGCTGTCGGGCGAGGACCACCGGCCGTCGCCGAGGTAATCGACGTAGAGGTTGAGCTGCCGTTTCCGCTCCAGCGTGCGGAAGTCGTCGACGAAAGACCTGACGTCGAATTCCCTGCTGAGCCATCCGGGGACGTCGAAGACGGTGTTCTCAAGCGCGCCCAAAACATCCATGAGTTCCTTTAAGTCGTCATCTCCCAGAGGGGTGTCGCTGTCCAAGAGTTTGAGGTGCTTTTCCAGGGGTGTCAGGAAACTTGACTCGATGAACTCAAATAGGTATTTCATGGCGTGCTTGGGGGTGTGATAGACGAGCATGTCCCAGGCTTCCAGGCCGAGAAGCCCCAGGTGGATAAGAAAGAGCACAAAAGCTTTTACCGTTTCTTCCTCGGCGAAAATAACCATGGCGTAGGCGTGGCCGTTGCTGCCGTCCTTCTTTAACAGGCGGGCGTCTTCGATAAACCTGCGCGCGTTGGCGACGGCCAGTACCGCTCCGCGGAAGGCTTCTTCGGGGCTTTCAAGGGGGACGGCCCGGGATTTCTTCTTCAGCATGCGGTTGGACACCTCGCTAGAAAATACTACCGCCGTTTGGGTCCCGGCAACTGAAGGGCGGTCAGGGGGGAGTATCTCCCGGCCACTGTCTCGGCGACCTTGATTCCGTCCACGGCGGCGGAGACAATCCCTCCGGCGTAGCCGGCCCCTTCACCGGCGGGGAAGAGACCTTTGATGCTGGACTCGAAGTTTTCGTCTCTGACGATACGTACCGGAGACGAGCTCCTGGTCTCCACTCCCGTCAGGACAGCCTCGGGGTGATTGAACCCGCGCAGTTTTTTATCGAATTCCGGGATGGCCTCGCGGATGGTTTCGACCACGTAGTCGGGAAGGGCGTTCTTCAGCTCAGCGAGCCTGACGCCTTTCCGGTACGAGGGGCGAACCCTCCCTAGGCCGGTGGACGGCCGGTCGGCCAGGAAGTCGCCGACCAATTGGGCCGGCGCGCAATAGTCCTTGCCCCCCAGCTCGTAGGCCTTCCTCTCCCACTTCCGCTGAAATTCAACGCCGGCGAGGGGGTGCCCGCTGCCGTAATCCTCAGGCTGAACGCCCACAAGAATGGCGCTGTTGGCGTTCTCGCCATTACGCGCATACAGGCTCATGCCATTGGTGCAGACGCAGCCTTCCTCGGAGGTGGCCGCCACGACGACGCCTCCCGGGCACATGCAGAAGGTATAGGCCGACCTGCCGCGGGGCGAGTGGTAGGCCAGCTTGTAGTCAGCCGCCCCCAGCCGGGGATGGCCGGCGAACTTCTTGTGCTGGGCTTGGTTAATCAGCTGCTGGGGGTGTTCAACGCGCACGCCTATGGAAAAGGGTTTAGGGGTCATGCGGACGCCCTTTTCGTAAAGCATAGCGAAGGTATCCCTCGCGCTGTGCCCGATCGCCAGGATGACGACCTCGGCGGGGATCTTCTCCCGGCCGTTGACGGCCACGCCCTTGATCCTGCTGTCTTCCACAAGAATTTCGGTAACCCTGCTTTCGAAGCGGACCGTTCCTCCCAGCCGGACGATTTTCTCCCGGATGTTTTTGACGACTGTTCGCAAACGGTCGGTCCCGACGTGGGGCTTGTGGACGTAAATGATTTCCGGCGGCGCGCCGGCCTCCACCATCTCTTCGAGGATCTTCCGGCACCGCGGGTCCCGGATTTGGGTGTTCAGCTTGCCGTCTGAAAAAGTGCCCGCCCCGCCTTCGCCGAACTGCACGTTGCACTCGGGATGCAGTTCTCCGGTAGCCCAAAAACGTTCCACCGCCTCGCTACGCGTGTCGACGTCGGGACCGCGTTCCAGGAGCAGGGGGCGGTAACCCATCTCGGCCAGGACGAGGCCGGCGAAAAGCCCCGCCGGACCCGTCCCCACCACGACCGGCGGATGACGCAGGGCGGCCGTTCCCGTCGGCACGTGCTTGTAGGTCAAGTCCGGCGTGACGGTGATGCGGCGGTTGCGCGTTCTCCTCAGCACATCCTGCTCGTTGTCGACGGCGGCGTCGACGGTATAGACGAAATAGACCGTCTCCGGGTCGCGGGCATCAATGGAGCGCTTGAAGATTTTAAAGTCCAAGAGGTCTTGCGGGCGGATGCGCAGCCTTTTGACCAGCAGCTTCGGCAAGACCGATTCGTCTTCGTCGATGCCGAGCTTTAAACCGGAAACCCTAAGCATGTGCCAATCTCCTCGCAATACAGATCTATAAGTCTCTTCAACACAGTGTCAGCCCATATTTTGCGCGCAACCGGCGGCGGTTAACCTTTACCCCCGCACAGCCGTTCCCGTTCCGGCAGGCGCCGCATCAAAAGGAGAAATACAGGCCCGAGCAGCGCTCCCGTACCCAGCGTAACAAAACCCCAGCCCCATCCCGCCTCCCCGGGGAAGGCGTCGAGGACAAAGCCGAAGACGGCGGGTGAGACCGTGGCCGCGCCGTACCCGAGGAAAGTCTGCCAAGCCATCATCCGCCCCAGACGTTCCGGCGGGGTCAGCTCGGTGATGCTCGTGGAGAAAATGGGGCTGTCGGCGACCACGGTAAGACTGTATATGACGCCGACGAGCGCCAGCCAGAAAAAAGACTGTCCCGGTAGCCAGCCGAAGGTCAGCGAGCAGGCCCCGCTAACGAGCATGATGGCCAATGCCGTGGTGATCCGCCCGATGCGGTCGGACAGCCAGCCCCCGATGATCGTGGAAAACGCGCTCAGGAGCACCGAAACGGAAGCCAGCGCTGCGGCTTTGGATGCGGCTCCGGGCGTTCCGCCGCCGACGACCTGCACCATAAAGGGCGCCAGCCAGGAACGCAAGCCGTACAGCTCCCACATGTGGGCGACGTAGGCGGCGATGATCAGGGCGGAGGGAAGCCCGGCACGCCGGGACTGTCCGGAATGCTCCCCCGCTGGGACCTGACGAGGTTTGGGAACGGCGGTCATGGCTTCGGGCATCGGCTGCCGGATTAAGTAATAGGAAGCAAGGAAGGCCAAGCTGCTGGCGATGGAGACCCAGAGATAGGCCGCCTTCCAGGGCATAAAGGCGATGAGCATCCCTGTCGCCGCGAAAGAGAAAGCCGTCCCGACCAGGTAGGACGAGACGTAAGTGCCCACGGCGCGTCCCTTCATCGCGGGAACGAGGGACGCCAGGCGCAACCCCGGCATGTACACGCCGCCGAGCCCGGCCCCGGCAAGGGCGCGGACGGCCGAGCCGCTGAGGGGGTCAAAGGCCAGGAGCGGAAAGAGCAGGTGCGACACGCAGCACAGGACCGCTCCGCCGGCGATGACGTAACGGGCGTCTACCCGGTCGGTCAGGGGCAGGGCTACAACCGCGGCGGCGATATAACCCGCCTGGAAAGACGCCAAGACGATACCAGCCTGGCCGGAACTCATGCCCCACTCGCGCTGAACGAGCGTGAGCACGGCAGGAAGGCTGAAGCTCGGCAAAAGGGCGAGGAAAAGGATAGCGCTCAGGTTCAGTACCAGCAAAAAGGGCGAGGGCTTAAGCACGGCGGTAACTCCTGCAACGTCGGATAAAGAATATCTGCTCATTTCTCCGCTTGTACAGAAAAACCTCCCTTTGCGCCGGGAAAACCGCAGCCCGCGGGGACGGCGGCGGGCTTTCCGCCCGCCCCTGTTGCATATACATCTGTAAAACAAATGACAGGGGTGAAAGCCTTGAGCGGTTCCGACATCGGCCCGGAGGTCATCGCACAGCTGCTAGCGAAGGCCAGGGAATTGGGTCTCGACCCCTTTGAGATGCGTTTCGAGATATGCCCCGCTGAGATCCTGTACACCTTCGGGGCGTACGGCATGCCCACACGTTTCAGCCATTGGAGCTTCGGCAAGGCATGGCACCGTATCAAGACGGAATACGATTATAACCTCAGCCGCATCTACGAGCTGGTGATCAACACCGATCCCTGCTACGCTTTCCTGCTGGAGGGGAATTCGCCGATCCAAAACAAGCTGGTCTGCGCCCACGCCTTGGGCCACAGTGACTTTTTCAAGCACAACGCCTACTTTGCGCCGACCTCGCGCCGGATGCTGGATACGATGGAAGCGGCGGCCGGCAGGATCTGCGGCTACGAAATGACGTACGGGCGGGAGCGGGTCGAGGAGTTCCTCGACGCGGCCCTGGCCCTGCAGGAACACATCAACCCTTACATGTACGAGCACCGCGAAGCGCCGGCTCAGGACGGCGCAGGCCCCCGTTCCCGTGCGGCGGGCCGGGGGACCACTTACGACGACCTTTGGGCATTGGACGCGCAATCCTATGGCAAATGCGAAACGGCCGACGTGAAAGCTCCGTTCCCGCCCGAAAAAGACCTTCTCCTTTTCCTGATACAACACGCGCGGGAACTGGATGACTGGCAGCGCGACATCCTCGGCGTCATTCGCGACGAGGCGCGATATTTCTGGCCGCAGATGGAAACCAAAATTGTCAACGAGGGCTGGGCCACGTTCTGGCATCTCCGGATACTGCGCGAAATCGATCTGCCGGAGAGTGAGGCCCTGGAATTCGCCAGGATGCATGCCGACCTAATTCAGGGCGCCAAATTCAAGATCAATCCCTACCTGCTCGGTCTCACCCTGCTGGAAGACATCGAAAAGCGCTACGGCCGTGAAAAACTATTCGAGATAAGATCAACCTGTAATGACGTGTCTTTTCTCCGCAACTACCTGACCAAGGAGATTGTGGAGCGCCTCGACCTGTACGTATACCGGCGCGTCGGCCACGAATGGCGCGTGGTCGAAAAGAACTGGGAACGGGTCAGGGATACCCTGGTCGAGAACCTGGTCAACTGCGGGTATCCCTACATCGTCGCGGCTGACAGTGACCATAACCGGCGCGGGGAACTGTACCTCCGGCATCTGTACGAAGGCGTGGAACTCGACGTCCTGTACCTGGAGAAGACCCTGCCGTACGTGCGCCGGATCTGGGCCCGGCCGGTCCACTTTGAAACGGTCCTGGAAGAAAAGCCGGTCGTCTTTTCGTACAACGGGGAGCGGGTCATAAGAAGGTTTATTTAGATGCCTTTATCGTCAAGTACCGACTACCTACTTTGAAAAACGGTCCATGCTATTCGGTCTGGGTTTATCACCGAAAGGACTTTGCTAAAAGCTTCACAGAACCGTTCTTAGCGAAGGGGAGATCAGCGTGGCCGCCGACGAGGACGTTCGCGGGCGCTTCCGCCGTCTAAGCGTCGGCCGTACGCTTTGCCTCGGCCTTGCCTGCGCGAACTTGTATGTGACAGAGGAAGATGCTCGTTCGCCTCGGGCGCCGGCCGAACTCCCCCGGCACTCAACTTGAGAGCTCGTTAAAGTGAATTCTTCGCTTGTAGCTAGCTCTTCGGAGAGATTGAGTTGAGTGCCGGGTCAGACAGCGGCCGACGCTTTTCCTCGGCTCACTGCGCATTCTTGGTTTATACTCCCAACGTTCGCTACGGCCAAGGCTTCGACGCGTACTTGGGTAACCTGCTGAAAACTGCGCCCGCGAACAATCCGCTTTTCATTTTCTGTGGTGCTGCATTCGGCAGGATGAGGGTCTGCTATCGACTACGGACTACTACTGAATTCAAAGACTAACGGCTGGCCGAAGGAGATTACCGTTAATAATCTCCATAATTGGTGATAATACTACCTAACGGATAAACGAACAATAACCGGTAAGCCTGCAAGGCGTCCGCCAGGCGATTAATGCGGATTAAAAGTGAAGCAGCGAAAGGAAGGAAGCAGGGAGCGACAGTGAAGAATAACGTCTACCTTTTTGAACCGAGGAAACGCGTGGGATTACGCCGCGGCAAGAGTCTGAGGAAACACGGCGCGCGCGGCCCCCTGAACGAGCGGGAGTTCTGGCGGCGCGTGATGCAACACCGCTTGAAGACAGTCGGGATTTTCCTTGCCCTGGTGGCTGCGGTCACCGCCATCTCCCGCCTTTCGTAACGGTTCGCGTGCATACCCGGATCGCTGAAAACCCCGACAAACCCGGTCGGGGTTTTCTTTTGCCTGCGCCTGCAAAGACTAGGTGCAAGATGCAGCGTGAAAGACAACGTAAGGTGGTGAGCTCCGGTGCGCGCGATTTGGAAGGGATCGGTGTCCTTCGGGCTTATCTACATCCCGGTAAAGCTTTACACGGCGACCGAGAAAAAGGATGTGCGCTTCAATATGCTGCACCGCGCCTGCAAGACGCCCATCCAGTACCGGCGGTACTGCCCTCAGTGCCGGGAGGAGGTCAGCCTGGAGGACGTGGTCCGCGGTTACGAGGTGGACAAGGGGCGGTACGTGATCATAGAGGACGAGGAACTGGAAGCCCTTGAAGAGGGGGGCCGGCGCAGCATCGCCCTGCTGGACTTCGTAGACCTGAACGAAGTGGACCCGATCTTTTACGAGAAGTCTTACTATCTCGCCCCTGCGGAGGGAGGCGAGAAGGCGTACGAGCTGCTGAAGCAGGCCATGCGCGAAAGCGGAAAGGCCGCCGTGGGCCGGGTGGCCATTCGCACCAAGGAGAGCCTGGCTCTCGTGCGGGCCAAGGAACGGGTCCTGGTAATGCATACCATGCTTTTCCCCGACGAGGTCCGCAAGCCGGCCCTGATCCCGGAACTGCAGTACGACGTCAAGATCCACGAAAACGAAAGCAAGATGGCCCTCAGGCTGGTGGAAAACCTGGCGGCCCGTTTTGACCCGGACAAGTACGGCGACGAACGCCGCAAGGCCGTGCTGGAGATAATCCGGGCCAAGGCCGCCGGGGAGCACGCCGTCGTCGTCGCTCCGCAACAGGCGGAAAAAGTGATCGATCTCATGGACGCTCTCAAACGAAGCATTGAAGAAACCAAGAAGGGCAGGAAAACGCCAAAGCGCCGGGAGGCCAAGGCATGACTCTGCCTCTCCTGCGCCCGATGCTTGCTTTTCCCTCAGAGCCTTTTTCGAGCAACGAGCACCTCTTTGAAATCAAGTGGGACGGTTACCGCTGCCTCGCCTACCTGGATGGCGGGACGGTCCTGCGTTCCCGCAATCTCATCGACCTTACCCCGGCGTTCCCGGAACTAGGCCGCTTAAACGCCCTGGCAGACTCTCTGCCTGTCATCGTGGACGGAGAGATTGTGGTTACGGTCGATGGGAAACCTAGCTTTTCGGTTTTGCAGCGCAGGGGGCGCCTGTCCGACCCGCAGCGCATCGTGCGGGCCGCCGAAGAAACACCGGCGTTGTTCGTCGCTTTTGACATCCTGTACCGCAAAGGACGGCCGGTGATGGAAGAGCCGGTCGAGACGCGGCGCGAAATGCTGCGCGCAATCTTCGCCGATGTTTCCAGCCTCGTGGTCAGCGACTATGTGATCGGGAACGGGGAGGAGTTCTTCCGGGCCTGCACCGCCGCGGGGATAGAAGGGATGGTCGCTAAAAAACTGGGCAGCCCCTACCTCCCCGGCAAACGCTCGCCCTTATGGCGGAAGGTGCGTTCAGCGAAAGAAGCCGATCTGGTTATCTGCGGCTGGGAAGAGGGCCAGAGACGGAGAAAGCTGGGGGCGCTGATCCTAGGCGCGTACCGGGATGGAGCGCTGGTTTTCCAGGGTAAGGTGGGAAGCGGTTTTTCGGAAAAAGAGGAAGACGCGCTCCTTGAGGCCATGGCTAAAATTGCCGTGCGTGATCCTCCTCTGGCCGTTCCCCGGGACCGCCCGCTGCGCCGTCCGCATTGGGTCCGACCGCTCTTGGTCTGCACGGTGAAGTTTACAGAGACGACAGCTGACGGTTACCTAAGGCATCCCAGCTACCAGGGCCTGCGATGGGATAAGGAGCCGGCGGAATGCGGGATCGTCGCCCTACAGGCCTGAGTTTCTATTGTAGGGCTTACCAGTGTTTCGGGACCCGTCCCTGGTAGGAAACCAAAACAAGGTGCAGCGGGTTGTTTACCGGATTCGACCACTTGTGGAAGTCATCTTAGCCAAGTAAGATCCGCTGCACCTTGTTGCCCTTATTATGCCCTGTGCCAACGGTTTTATAAGGCCATTATTCGGTTCCCGCCACTCTGTCCATCGATTCCTGGCCGGCCCGCACCAGTTTTTTCACAATGTTCTCTCCGATCTTTCCGGCTTCAACGGCAGAAAGTTCTTCGCCGCCCTTTTTAAGATCGTCTTCCAGTCCCGGCCCGCGGGCCGTTTCAAGCTTCAGTCGTTCCGTGCGGTTGGTGTTCTTTGTCATCCGGCACCACCTCTAAAAGGATTTTCAAGAGCCTGCTGCGAACAGCCTCGTACAGATGCTCAAACATATGTTTTGCCCGAGTTCGGTAAACTATGCCGTACATTTTGCCTGTCCCGGACCGACAATATTAAAGGTACGGGAAGCTGCAGGCGCGGGGGTGAAGAACAATGACGCTGGTGCAAGTCCGCGGGCGCCGGCTGGGGCTCACCAACCTGAACAAGGTTTACTGGCCGGACGGGCGGACCAAGGGAGACCTGATCGCTTATTATACCGCGGTTGGCGAGTACGCCATCAGGTACCTCGAAGGACGGCCGGTGGTCATGAGCCGATATCCCGACGGCATCACCGGCAAGCACTTTTACCAGAAGGAGCGCCCCGAGTCGACCCCGGAGTGGATCGAAACCGTCCCGGTGGCCCACGACGAAGGGATGCGGATCGTGAACTACGTGGTCTACCGGGGCCTCGAAACGCTGGTGTGGCTGGCGAACCTGGGCTGCATCGAGATGCATTCTTGGATTTCTAAGGTTGGAACGCTGGCCCACCCGGATATCGCCGTCATCGATTTGGACCCGGCGGAAGGAGCGACCTTTGAACAGGTCGTGGAAGTGGCCCGGCTGGCCCGTACGGCTTTGCGCGAGTTCGGCCTCAACGGGTTTCCCAAGACCTCGGGGGCTACGGGCCTGCACGTGTTCATTCCTGTTGAGCCGCGGCATACCTTCAGCGAGGTCACGCGGGCGATGAAGATCATCGCCGAGTTTATCGTGCGGATTTGCCCCTTTGCCACCATTGAACGGATCGTCAGCAAGCGGACGGGAAAGGTTTACGTGGACTACCTGCAAAACACCTTCGGCAAGGCGATGGCCTTCCCTTACAGCGTCCGTCCCCGCCCCGGCGCGCCGGTTTCCGCCCCGCTCAGGTGGGAGGAGCTGGAAAGGCCGGCATGGCGGCCGGATGACTTCAACATGGACAGCATGCCGGAGCGCCTCAGGACCGCAGGCGACCTTTACGAGGGGTTCTTCGACGCGCGGAGTTCGCTTGAGGGCATCCTGGCCCTCGGGTGACGCTTTTTATTGGCCGCCTGCAGGAAAAATCAGGTTGGAGCCGAAGTGTGGTCACATCACGCCTAGGTCCTAGGACGGTGTTTTGATGTCGCGCGCGTTTTGGATAGGGTGGGCCCTGGCCGTTCCCGCGGGGGGCCGCAGAATCATCGGACTGCGCGAGTGTTTCGGTTCGCTGCGCGAAGCCTGGCTGGCCCCTGTGGGCGACGAGCGGCTGCGCGGGGTTGAGGCCGGAGCCGCCAGGCGCCGTCAGATCGACCCCGAAAAGGAACTGGAGAGGCTGTCCCGAAAGGGGATCGGATTTGTAACCTGGGAAGATAGCGACTACCCGGCGCGCCTGCGTCATATCTTTGATCCGCCGGCCGTAATTTTCTATAAAGGACGGCTTGCCTCCGAGGACGACCTTGCGGTCGCCGTGGTTGGCTCGCGGCGCTGCACATACTATGGCCGGGCGGTGGCCGGCAACCTTGGAGAGGAACTGGCCAAAGCCGGGGTGACCGTCGTCAGCGGCATGGCCAGGGGGATTGATTCCGCGGCCCACCGAGGGGCGCTGAAGGCTGGCGGAAGAACGGTCGCTGTGCTCGGAACGGGTTTAGATGTCGTTTACCCGAGGGAAAATACTAAGCTGATGCAAGAGATCGCGGAAAACGGCGCTGTTTTAAGCGAGTTCGGCCTGGGCGTCCGGCCCGAGCCCTGGAATTTTCCTATACGCAACCGCATCATCGCGGGGATCGCGCGCGGCGTGGTTGTCGTCGAGGCCGCGGAACGAAGCGGGGCGCTGATTACGGCCGACCTGGCCCTGGAGAGCAACCGCGACGTGATGGCCGTTCCCGGCCCGGTGACCAGCCCGACGTCCAGGGGGGTCAACAGGCTGATCAAACAGGGGGCCCGCCTTGTGGAGGGCGTGGAGGACGTCCTGGACGAACTGGGCCTGTTAGAGTTGTTTCCCGGCCATGCCGAGGCTCTTGCTGCAGTCAGCCTGTCTTCCGACGAAGAACTGGTGCTGGGGATCCTCCGGGAGCAGGGGGGGCCGGTCGGCGAAGACGACCTTATCGGCCGAAGCGCTCAATCCCCCGCCCGGGTTACGGCCGCCCTGGCCTACCTGGAGATCAAGGGGCTTGTCACGCGCCTGCCGGGAAGGTTATACTGTATCTCATACTGTAAGAGGTAATCACTGGAAATACATCAGGGTATGCATTGAGGTGGAATGTTTGTCGAAAACCCTTGTCATTGTTGAATCTCCGGCCAAGGCCAAAACGCTTACCAAGTTCCTGGGGAGAAAGTACCAGGTCCTGGCGTCTATGGGCCACGTCCGCGACCTTCCCAAGAGCCAGTTCGGCGTTAATGTAGAAAAGGGTTTTTTACCCAAGTACATTACGATCAGGGGAAAGGGCGACACCATTTCGGAACTGCGCAACGCCGCCAGAAAGGCTGACAAGGTCCTGCTGGCCTCCGACCCCGACCGGGAAGGGGAGGCCATCGCGTGGCACCTGCAGCAACTGCTTAAGATTGACGATGACGCGCCCTGTCGCATCGAGTTCAACGAAATCACCAAGAAAGCGGTGGTCGATGCGTTGAAACACCCCAGGCGCATCGACCAGAACCGCGTCAATGCCCAACAGGCGCGCCGGATCCTCGACCGCCTGGTGGGCTACAACTTGAGTCCGTTGCTGTGGCGCAAGGTCCGCAGGGGGCTTAGCGCCGGACGCGTGCAGTCCGTTGCGCTGTACCTGATCTGTGAGCGGGAGGACGAGATCGACGCCTTTGTTCCCGAGGAGTATTGGACGCTTGCCGTGATCCTGACGAAGGACGGCGATAAGATCGAGGCCAAGCTCTTTAAACGCAACGGGGAAAAGGTGACCGTCCGCTCGAAGGAAGAAATGGACAGGATCATGTCCGAGCTTGAAGGCGCCGCCTACAGGGTGGTCGAGGTCAAGCGCAAGGAGCGGGTCAAAAATCCGCCGCCGCCCTTCACCACGAGCACCCTTCAGCAGGAAGCCAACAGGAAGCTGAATTTCACCACACGCCGGACGATGATGGTCGCCCAGCAACTTTACGAGGGCCTCGATATCGGCAAGGACGGCCATACCGGTCTGGTCACCTACATCCGCACCGATTCGGTCCGCGTTTCGAGCGAGGCCCGGGAAGAGGCCGCAAGGTTTGTCGCGGAACACTTCGGACCGGAATATCTTCCCAAGCAGCACCATTTTTACGGCAGCAAAGGGAAGGTACAGGACGCGCACGAGGCCATCCGCCCCACCTCGGTGGCGCGGCACCCCGATTTGATCAAGAACTTCCTGACCAGCGACCAGTATAAACTCTATGCCTTGATCTGGTCGCGGTTCGTGGCCAGCCAGATGGCCCCGGCCGTCATCGACACCACCCGCGTGGATATCGCGGCCGGTAGATATCTCTTCCGGGCAACCGGGGCTATCGTCAAGTTCCCGGGATACACCAGGGTTTATGCCGATGAGCATCCAGAGGAAGACGAGGGGCGCATTCTGCCCCCCTTGCAAGAGGATGACGTTCTCAAGGTCACTCGGCGTGTGCCCAAGCAGCACTTCACTCAACCGCCGCCGCGCTACACCGAGGCCATGCTGGTGCGGGCCCTGGAGGAGAAGGGCATCGGGCGTCCCAGTACTTACGCGCCCGTGGTCGAGACCATCCAGAAGCGCGGCTACGTCGTCCGGCGGGGCAAGAACCTCTTTCCTACGGAACTGGGGCGCAAGGTCCTGGATCTGTTGAAAGAGTATTTCCCCGACGTGATCAACGTCGAGTTCACGGCCGAGATGGAGGAAAAACTGGACCAGATCGAGGACGGCGACATCGACTGGGTAGCCGTCCTGGATGCTTTTTACGCTTCCTTCCGGGATGACGTGGCCAAGGCCGAGCAGGAGATCGGCAAGATCCCCCTTGAGGAAGAACAAGAAGAGGTCACCGACGAAATCTGCGAGTTCTGTGGGCGCAACATGGTCGTCAAGACGGGCCGGTACGGCCGTTTCCTCGCCTGTCCGGGGTTCCCTGAGTGTAAAAACGCCCGCCCCATCCTTGAAGAAACCGGCCAAGCCTGTCCCAAGTGCGGTGCGAAGGTTGTCGTGCGGCGGACCAGGAAAGGGCGGACTTTCTTCGGCTGTTCCGCTTACCCTAAGTGTGACTTTGTCACCTGGGATACCCCTGTCAACGAGAAATGCCCACAATGCGGTACTTTTCTGGTCCAAAAACAGACAAAGAAAAATAAGACGTATTACTGTGCCAATCCGGAATGCACGTTCAGGGACAAGCAACAGGCTGCCGGAGGCCAAAAACAGTGAACTCCGCGCCCGTAACAATTGTCGGAGCCGGGCTGGCCGGCTCGGAGGCGGCGTGGCAGGCGGCCAGGCGGGGAATCCCCGTAAGGCTGTTCGAGATGCGCCCCTTTAAATCCACGCCCGCCCACCGAACAGGGGATTTCGCCGAATTGGTCTGTTCCAATTCCTTGCGGGCGGCGGCCGTCACCAACGCCGTGGGACTTTTAAAGGAAGAGATGCGTCGCCTCGGTTCCTTGATCATGCACGCCGCCGACAACGCGCGGGTGCCGGCCGGAGGGGCCCTGGCCGTCGACCGGGAGCTCTTTGCCAAGACGGTCACCAGGAGCCTGGAAGCCGAACCCCTGGTCGAGATCGTCCGCGAAGAAGTGCGCAGGGTTCCGGACCGGGGCCTGGTCGTGATCGCCACCGGACCCCTGACGGCGGGGGACATGGCTGAAGACATCAAGCGCATTACGGGCGCCGAGTCTTTCTACTTCTACGACGCGGTGGCGCCCATCGTCACCCTGGAGTCCCTGAACATGGACAAGGTTTTCCGCTCGTCGCGCTACGACAAGGGCGAGCCGGCCTACCTGAACTGTCCGATGACCGAAGAGGAGTACGACCGCTTTTATCGCGCTCTTGTGGATGCGGAAAGGGTCCCGCTTAAGACCTTTGAAAAAGAAATCCATTTTGAAGGCTGCATGCCGGTCGAGGTTCTGGCCTCGCGGGGACGGGAAACGTTGTTGTTCGGGCCGCTGAAGCCGGTCGGGCTGGTCGACCCGCGTACGGGGAAGCGGCCTTTCGCCGTCGTCCAGCTCCGGCAGGACAACGCCGCCGGTACTTTGTACAACCTGGTGGGTTTTCAGACCAACCTGAAGTGGGGGGAACAGCAGAGGGTCTTCAGACTGATCCCGGGCCTGGAGAACGCGGAGTTTGTCCGGTACGGGGTCATGCACCGGAACACTTACATCAACGCCCCCCTGGTGCTGGCGCCCACTCTCGAGTGCAAAAAACGCCCCAGCCTCTTTTTCGCGGGCCAGATATCAGGGGTGGAGGGCTACGTGGAATCAGCGGCCGGCGGTCTCATCGCCGGCCTGAACGCGGCCAGGCTGGCCCGCGGTCTCGCCGCCGCCCCCTTCCCCGAGGTGACGGCGCACGGGGCTCTCATGCGTTACATCGTATCGGCCGACCCCCGTTACTTCCAGCCGATGAACGTCACCTTCGGGCTGTTCCCGCCCCTGGAAAGGCGCGTTAAAGACAAGAAGACGCGCTACCAGGCCTACGCCGACCGGGCTTTACAGGCCCTGGAATCCTGGATGAGGGAGTTAGGTGACTTTGCCGATTTACCACTACGTTGACAGCTTCATGGCTTACCTGCGGGTGGAGCGGGGCGCATCGCCCCGGACGCTGGAAGCCTACCGGAGCGACCTTTTTCAGGGCATCGACTTTTTGGCCCGGGAGTTGCAAAAGGATGATGCGGCCCTGCAGCCGGGGGACGTCGACCACCTTTTGTTCCGCCGATATTTGGCCCACCTGGGCCAAGCCGGGCTGGCCCGTTCGAGCATCGGGCGCAAGGTGGCCGCCTGGAGATCTTTTTACAGGTTTCTGGCCAGGGAGAACATCGTACCGGCCAACCCCCTGGGCCGGGTCCAGGGACCGAAACAAATGAAGAAGCTCCCGCCGACCCTCTATCCCGACGAGGTCAAGGCCGTTATCGAAGCCCCCGGCGATACGCCTGCCGGGCTGAGGGACCGGGCCTTTTTGGAAACCCTTTACGCCGGTGGCATTCGCGTTTCGGAACTGGTTGGCCTCGATCTGGGGGACCTGGACCTCGCGGCGGGATTTATCCGCGTTCTCGGCAAGGGCAACAAGGAAAGAATTGTCCCGCTCGGCTCATATGCCGTCCGCGCGCTGAAGAAATACCTGGATGACGGGCGGCCCTTGCTTTTGGAAGGCGGGAAGGACGAGACGGCCGTGTTTTTGAACTACCGGGGCGGGCGGCTCACCGTGCGGGGGGTGCGGAAGATACTGAACAAATATCTCGATCAACTGGCGCGGGAGCGCAACATCAGCCCGCATACCTTCAGGCACTGCTTTGCCACCCACCTGCTGAACGCCGGGGCGGATCTCCGGGCGGTTCAGGAACTCCTTGGCCACGCCAGGCTGTCCACCACGCAAATCTACACGCGCGTAACGGCCGACCGGCTGCAGGAAGTATACCGGAAGGCCCACCCGCGAAGCTAGTGCCATAACGTATCATATAATCTTAAGAGTTTAGCATTCCGGTAGGGGGGAAGTCGCTTGGAGTTTCACGGAACGACCATCGTGGCCGTCCGCAGGGACGGGAAGACCGTCCTCGCCGGCGACGGCCAGGTCAGCTTCGCCCAGAACGTGGTGATCAAGGCCAAGGCCAAGAAGATCCGGCGCCTGTACAAGGACAGGGTCCTGGCCGGCTTCGCCGGCGGGGTGGCCGATGCCTTCGCCCTCTTTGAACGTTTTGAGGCTAAGCTGGAGGAGTTTCACGGGAACCTGCCCCGGGCGGCGGTGCAGCTGGCCAAGGAATGGCGGACCGACAAGGTGCTCCGTAAGCTGGAGGCGATGCTGATCGTGGCCGACCAGGCGAACATCCTGCTGATCTCCGGCGGCGGCGAAGTCATCGAACCCGACGACGGAGTTCTGGCCGTCGGTTCGGGCGGCCCCTTCGCCCTGGCGGCGGCCCGCGCTCTGATACGGAACACCGGGCTTCCGGCTGCCGAGATCGCCCGCCGGGCCCTGGAAATCGCCGCCGAGATATGCGTCTACACCAACGAATCAATCACCGTGGAGGAACTGTAAGGAGGAAGCAGCCTTGGACTTCAATCTCACGCCTCGCCAGATTGTGGCTGAACTCGACCGCTACATCGTGGGTCAGAGGCAGGCCAAGAGAGCCGTCGCTGTCGCGTTGCGCAACAGGTACCGCCGGGCGCGCCTGGCAGAAGACCTCCGCGACGAGGTCATGCCCAAGAACATCCTGATGATCGGCCCGACGGGCGTGGGCAAGACCGAGATCGCACGCCGGCTGGCTAGACTGGTAAACGCTCCGTTTGTAAAGGTTGAGGCCACCAAGTTCACCGAGGTCGGGTACGTGGGCCGCGACGTTGAAGGGATGGTCCGTGACTTGGTGGAGACCGCGGTGCGTATGGTCCGCGAGGAAAAACTCAGGGATGTCGAAGAGAGTGCCCGCCGGATGGCCGACGAGCGGATTGTCGAATACATGGCGCCGGCTCCCCAGGCGCAAAACTATAGCGCCAACCCCCTCGAACTGCTCTTCGGAGGGGGGCGGCAGCAGCAGAACGACCAGGATGCGCGCGACCGGCAGCTCAAACGCCTGGAATTCGAGCGGGAAACGCTCCGGCAAAAGCTGGCCCGGGGCGAGTTGGAACGGGAATACATCGAAATAGAGGTTGAGGAAGCCAGTCCCTCGATGCTTGAAGTTTTTTCGGGCCAGGGCGTGGAGGAGATGGGGATCAACCTTCAGGACGTCCTAGGCAATATTTTTCCTAAGCGCAAGAAGCGCCGGAAGGTAACGGTGGCGGAGGCGAGGAAGATCCTGACGCAGCAGGAGGCCCAGAAGCTGATCGATCCCGACGAGGTCAACAGCCTTGCCGTGCGCAGGGCCGAGGAAAGCGGGATCATCTTTTTGGACGAGATCGACAAGATCGCCGGCTACGAGAGCGGCCGGGGACCCGACGTTTCCCGCGGCGGCGTGCAGCGCGATATCCTGCCGATCGTTGAAGGTTCGACGGTCAACACCAAGTACGGCCCCGTACGGACCGATCACGTACTTTTTATCGCCGCCGGGGCTTTCCACACGGCGAAACCGTCGGACCTCATCCCGGAACTGCAAGGCCGTTTCCCGATCCGCGTCGAACTGCAGGCCTTGGGACAGGACGAATTTCTGCAAATCCTGACCGAACCGCAAAACGCCTTGATCAGGCAATATCAGGCGTTATTAGCCACTGAGGGCGTTAATATAGAATTTTCGCATAATTCCCTTGTCGAGATAGCGAAGATCGCATATACTGTTAATGAGCAAACGGAGAATATCGGCGCCAGGCGCCTTCACACCGTCCTGGAAAAGCTTTTGGAGGACATTTCTTTCGAAGCGTCCGAGCTTACGGAGAAAGAAATCGTGATCGACGAACACTACGTGAGTAATAAACTCGGGGATATCGTCAGACAGGAAGACCTGAGCAGGTACATACTATAAGAGAGGTCAGAGGCCGGACTCGAAGAAATTCGCAGGGCGAACACCGGATTTTAAAAGGGGTCGGAGGTTATACGTGAGGAAACTCCTTCTGTATTTCTCTGATTTTTAACTAGAGTCAGAGGCCGGATCTCGAGAAAACCTCGTGGTCCGGCCTTCTTTTGAGCAGGCGGTTTTCAAACATTGGCCGGATCAGAAAGCGAGGGATGGGCTTGGGAAGCCTTCTGGATAAATCACGGCAGATCAACAGGCTGTTGCAAAAGTCGGCAGGTTACCCCGTAAACTTTGGCGAAGTGGCGCAAATCCTGGGTAAGAACCTCAACGCCAACGTCTACCTCCTTGACGAGTCAGGGAAAATCCTCGGCTCCGATTTTATGCCGGGTTTTGAGTGCGAGATGGTTGCAAGGATCGTCAGGGAAGCAAATTTCCCGCAGGAATACAACGATTGGCTGCTGCAGATCGGCAACACGTACGCGAACTTTTGCCAGACCGCCAACTCCTGCGTGTTCGAAAGCGGGAAGAACTGTCACTACAGCGGCAAGGTGACGACGGTGGTCCCCATCGTGGGCGCCGGAAAGAGGCTCGGCACCCTGGTGGCGGCCAAGTTCGACCAGGAATTCACCGAGGAGGACCTTGTGCTTGCGGAGCTGGGCGCCACCGTTGTGGGCATGGAAATCTTGCGGGAACGCGTAGACAAGATGGAAGAAGACGCCCGCCGCCGCGCCGCCGTGCAGGTGGCTCTGGGGACACTGTCCTATTCGGAACTGGACGCCGTACGCCACATTTTTGAGCAGCTCAACGGCGAGGAAGGCCTTCTGGTCGCCTCCAAGATCGCCGACCGCGTGGGTATCACGCGCTCGGTGATCGTCAACGCCTTGCGGAAGTTCGAGAGCGCTGGGGTCATCGAGTCCAAGTCGCTCGGGATGAAAGGGACTTACATTCGCGTCCTCAACGACCAGTTGCTTAAGGAACTGCAAAGGCTGAAACATAACTAGAAGGTTTTGTCGCCGAGTTTCTTCAATAAATGGCGGGAACATAGAGGGACCTGTGGAGGTCTTTTTATTTTTCTGCGGAAAACTTGCGGTGTGTTGGATGTTTGTGTTAAAATGATCAGCGGTGTAATAGCACACACGCTGCCGGACCTTGTGCGGGGTGCCCTTACGGGTCTGCCTGGGGGATGAGGGCGGCGGAGGAACAAAACCATGCGGGAGGAGGTGTAAAAATGGCGATAGTCTCCATGAAACAGCTGCTCGAAGCGGGGGTGCATTTCGGCCACCAGACCCGGCGGTGGAACCCGAAGATGGCCCCTTATATTTTTACGGACCGCAACGGCATCTACATCATCGACCTGCAAAAGACCGTCAAGAAGATCGAAGAAGCGTACAACTTTATCAAAAGCCTGGCCATGGAAGGTAAGACCATCCTGTTCGTCGGGACCAAAAAGCAGGCGCAGGAGTCGGTCCGCGAAGAAGCCCAGCGTTGCGGCATGTTTTACGTCAACCAGCGCTGGCTGGGCGGAATGCTCACGAACTTCCAGACCATCAAGCGGCGCATCGACCGCCTGAAGGAACTAGAAAAGATGGAAGAGAGCGGCAGGTTCGCGCTATTTTCCAAGAAGGAAACCGCCGAGCTCATGCAAGAGAAGGCAAGGCTGGAGAAGTACCTGGGCGGTATCAAGAACATGACCTCGCTGCCCGCGGCGCTTTTCATCATCGATCCTCGCAAAGAGCGCATCGCGGTGGCCGAGGCGCGCAAGCTCGGGATCCCGATCGTGGCCATCGTGGATACGAACTGCGACCCTGACGAGATCGATTACGTCATTCCCGGCAACGATGACGCGATCAGGGCGGTAAGGCTTTTGACGGCCAAGATGGCCGACGCCGTGTTGGAAGGCCGGCAGGGAGAACAACTGACCGTCGAGGCACAAGCGCAGTAGTGGTGGTAGGGGCTGATAATAAGCCCCTACTTTTTATGGGGCTGTTGAAAAACTTCGCCTGCCCAGCACTCAATCCGATCACCGAACATCTTTTCATAACTGCAGTCTGTTCAATAAGCGTAGACTTTCACTTTGTAAAACCCCATTGAGTGCTGGGTCGTTTTTGAACAGCCCCCTGGTTTTTCAACAGGCCCTTTATTCGGGACTTTTTGACAGCGCCCTTTATTTTCAATAGGTTACAGGACAAAATTTTAGGTTATAATGAAAGCTAGGAGATTTTACGGAAAAATATGGATAAATAGGAGGCTTTGTCGGTGGACGTATCCGCAAAAACAGTGAAGGAACTACGGGAGAGAACAGGCGCAGGCATGATGGACTGCAAGAAGGCCCTGGTCGAGACCGGCGGTGACATTGAGAAGGCTGTCGACTACCTGCGCGAGAAAGGCCTTGCCGCGGCGGCGAAGAAAGCCGGTCGCGTGGCCGCCCAGGGCTTGGTCGAAAGCTATATTCACGGCGGAGGCCGCATCGGCGTGCTGATCGAGGTGAACTGCGAGACCGATTTCGTGGCTAAGACTGAGCAGTTTAAAGCGCTGGCCCGGGACCTGGCCATGCAGGTGGCGGCGTCCAGACCCGAGTATGTGTCACGGGAGCAGGTGCCGCCCGAAGTTATTGAACACGAAAAGTCGATTCTCCGCGCTCAGGCCCTGAACGAGGGTAAACCCGAGAAGATCGTCGACAAGATGGTCGAGGGGCGCCTGGAGAAGTTTTATAAAGAAACCTGTCTCCTTGAACAGCCTTTCATCAAGAACCCGGATGTCGTTGTCGGGGACGTGATCAAGGAGGTCATCGCTACCCTGGGCGAAAACATCGTGGTCAATAGGTTTGCGCGTTTTGAAATCGGGGAGGGTGCCGCCAAAGAATCGTCGTAAGGCGTAGGCCGTTCGGGAATCGCGTTTGGTAACCGGCACCTGGATATTACAGAACACGCCGGCTTGCAAACCCGCCGTGGGTTGGAACGCAAATGGGCTGGGAAGGACTTGCGGTCTGCTGAAGAGAAAATACGCCAAGACGAAACGGAGGCCCAGCATGATTGCACCCAGATACCGTCGTGTAATCTTGAAGTTGAGTGGCGAGGCGCTTGCCGGGTCCCAGGGATACGGTATAGATCCGGAAGTCGTCAACTTTATCGCATCCGAGATCAAAGACGTCGTTCAGCAGTTGCGGGTGGAGATGGCCATCGTGGTGGGCGGCGGCAACATCTGGCGCGGGGTGGCCGGCAGCGCCAAGGGTATGGACCGGGCCGCAGCCGACTATATGGGTATGCTGGCTACTGTGATCAACTCGCTAGCTTTGCAGGATGCTCTCGAAAAGGTCGGCGTCGACACCAGGGTCCAGGTGGCCATCGAGATGAGAGCCATCGCCGAGCCTTACATCCGCAGGCGGGCGATTCGGCACCTGGAAAAGGGGCGTGTCGTAATCTTTGCGGCAGGGACGGGGAATCCCTATTTTTCGACCGATACGACGGCTGCCTTGCGGGCGGCCGAGATTGAGGCCGAGGCCATCCTGATGGCCAAAAAGGTGGACGGCGTCTACGACGCCGATCCAATTGCAAATCCGTGCGCCAAAAGGTTTTCGCGCCTGGCCTACATCGAGATGCTCAACCTCGGCCTGAGGGTGATGGACGCCACGGCCGCTTCGCTGTGCATGGAAAATAAAATCCCCCTCATCGTTTTCAGTATTACGGAGGCCGGAAACATCAAACGGGCCATCCTGGGAATGGAGATAGGTACGTTTATAGGGAGTGAAAAATAATGCGGGAACTCATTCAGGCTACAGAAGGCAATATGCAGAAGACGATTGAAATCCTGAAGAAGGATTTTGCTTCGTTGCGAGCAGGCCGGGCTACGCCTGCCCTGCTCGATAAGATTGCTGTAGACTATTATGGAACGCCCACCCCCATAAACCAGCTTGCTTCGATTTCCGTTCCTGAACCGCGGCTTTTGATCATTCAGCCCTGGGATAAGTCGGCCATCGGGGCGATCGAGCGTGCGATCTTGAAGTCTGACCTCGGCATCACCCCGGCCAACGACGGCAACGTCATCCGCTTGACCGTTCCGCAACTGACCCAGGAGCGCAGGCAGGAGTTGGTCAAGCTCATCAAGAAACGCGCCGAGGAGGGGCGTGTCGCCGTCCGAAATCTCCGGCGGGATGTCCTGGAACAGCTTAAGGCCAAACAGAAGAACGGGGAGATATCGGAGGACGACCTGAAGCGCAGCCAGGACGAGGTCCAGAAACTGACCGACAGATATATCAAAGAGATCGATTCCTTGTTAGCCGCCAAGGAAAAGGAGATAATGGAAGTTTAATGAATGAGGCTCCCGACGTGCTCGGGTTCAAGCTGGAGGACGCGCTGCCCTTGCTGCAGGCGGCGGGGTTTCGTGTCATCATTGCGGAAACCGCTCCTCCGCGAGGGCCGGTGAAAGGCGGGTATCGAGTGGTGAAGGCCGTCTTTGGAGACAAGGATGTGGAGCTTATCGTTGCCAGGCAGGGATGGGATGAGCCGGAACAATAAAGTGGTTTGAGAGCTTTGGCACTCTTTTGTTTTAAGGGATTTTTCCCGCCTGGGGCGCATATCTTGGCCGCAGGAGACCGCTACGGGAATGGCAGCCTCCCACCTTCGGGGGGCTTTCTTATAGGAGAGTGTTGGAGGGCTGATAGGATGGGTAGCAAGGATGACAAGAGCGACACCCGCAAGGTAGCCCTTGACCTGGGTTTGGATCCGGACAAACTGCCGCGGCACGTGGCCGTTATTATGGACGGCAACGGGCGATGGGCACAGCAGAGAGGGCTTGAGCGTTCGGAGGGCCACCGGGCGGGAGCCGAGTCCCTGCGCGACATCGTTAGGTTCTGCGGCGAGATAGGCATTCCCTACCTTACGGCATACGCTTTTTCGACGGAAAATTGGAAGCGCCCCAAGGACGAAGTCGACGAATTGATGGGTCTTCTCGTCGATTACTTATACAATGAGGTGGAGGAACTCAACGCTAACGGGGTTAAGGTGCGGGGCATCGGCAGGATCGAGGGGCTGCCCGCCGCCGCCAGGATCGCCCTGGCCACGGCCGAAAGCACAACGGCGGGTAACACGCGCCTGACGCTGCTCCTGGCTCTGAACTACGGGGGGCGGAGCGAGCTGGTGGATGCGGCTCGGGCTTTCGCCGCCGACGTCGCTGGCGGCAGGCGCAGAGCCGGGGAATTGACCGAAGAGGAGTTCGAGCATTACCTTTACACTCGCGGCATACCGGATCCCGACCTGTTGATCAGGCCGGGGGGCGATTACCGGATTTCGAACTTCCTCCTGTGGCAGCTCGCCTATACCGAATTCTGGATCACGCCCGTCCTGTGGCCGGATTTCCACCGCGAGCATTTTATCGTGGGACTGAAGGAGTACCAACGCCGTGAACGCAGGTATGGAGGCTTGGGCTAGTGTTTAGGACGAGGGTCTTGACAGCTGTCCTGGGCGCTCCGTTGGTTCTGGGCGCAGCCTGGCTGGGAGGAGTGCCGCTGCTGGCGGTTGTGGCCGTTCTCGCAGTTCTGGCAGCCGGAGAACTGGCCGGATTGGTCAGGAACCAGGGCCCGCACCGGGGCTTGGCCATCGCCGGAACATTGGCGCTGGTGGGAGCGGCCTACTTTTTGGAAGAAGCGTACCCGGGCCCGACGATTACCCTTGTCATCTTGCTGTTCCTGGTGATTTTCACCGCCGTTTATCCCAGGATCAGTCCTGCGTCGCTCTGCGCAACCCTGTTCGTGGCTCTCTACGCCGGTTTACTGGCTTACGCGTACCTGTTGAGGGTCCTGCCCGGAGGTCCGGGATTCCTGCTTCTGGCCCTGGCGGGGACCTGGGCTTTTGACACGTTGGGGTATATTGTCGGGGTCAGTGTAGGGCGGATTCGCATCACGCCGCACCTTAGCCCGAAAAAAAGTCTTGAAGGCTTGCTCGGCGGCCTGGCCGGGGCCGTGCTAGCGGCCTACGCCTTCGTCCTGATTACCGGCGCGGCCCCGCTCGGGCTCGTGTTGCTCCTGGGGCTGCTCACCGGGGTTGCGGCCCAGGCCGGCGACCTTATCGTTTCCGCACTGAAACGCTTTGCCGGCGTCAAGGACGCCGGCAGCCTGCTTCCCGGGCACGGGGGCATCCTGGACCGCTTTGACAGCTTTATGCTGACTGCGCCTGTCGTTTACTACTTAGTCCAAATATTTGGAGTGACTTTACCATGAGTGACGTATCACCACGCGTAAAACGCCTTGTCTGGCATACCGGCGCTTTGCTGTTGGCATCGGCTGCGCTGGTGGTCCTTTATTTCGTGGGCCGCTTTTTGCTCCCGGTCTTGTTGCCTTTCCTGCTGGCGCTCCTGATCAGCCTTTTCATCGAACCGCTGGTCAGGATGCTGGAGAGGCGCGCAAAGCTCCCCCGGGGGCTGGCTGTGCTGACGTCGATCTTTCTCATCATCGCCGTGGTTGGTTTCGCTGTCGCCCTGGGGACGGCACAGCTCGTCAACGAATTGATCATTCTTTCCCGCACGTCCGCCGACAGTATCCGCGCCCTGCAAGGCACGATCGAAAACCTGGTGGATAAAGTCGTCACGGTTTATGTCAACCTGCCCCCCGAGGCCGTCAGTTACATCGACCAGGCTATCAACGAAATCGGCCGGCTGCTCCAGACGGGCCTCAACACGGCGCTGAACGTCACTTTGGGCTTTTTCTCCGGGCTGCCGGGGGCTTTCTTTATCGCCCTAGTGACACTGCTGGCAACCTACTTCTTCAGCAGAGACCTGCGCGTCATCCGGGATTCCTGGGTCCGTTTATTGCCCGGGCACTACGGGGAAGGGACCATCGAGGTGGGGCGCGAGGCTTTCAAGGCTTTCCGAGCCTACCTGCGGGCCCAGCTCGTGCTGGTCAGTATCACCACCGTGGTCACCATTATCGGCCTGGCGGTTATCGGTTCGCCTTACGCCGTCAGCCTCGGTTTGCTGACCGGATTCTTCGATCTTATACCGGTGCTGGGTCCGAGCACCGTTTTCATTCCGTGGATCATCTACGTTCTCTTTACCGGTCCCCTGACCTTCGCCGTTAAGCTGGCTGTAGTTTACGCCATCGTTCTCGTCTTGCGGCAGCTCCTAGAAGCCAAGGTCATTGCCACCAGCCTGGGCGTCCACCCCCTGGCCGTTTTGGCCGGGATGTATATAGGACTTAAGGCTCTCGGGATCACCGGCCTGATCCTCGGGCCGGTGATCATCATCATTATCCAGGCCGCTGTAAAGGCGGGACTGACCTCAGTCAAAACAAGGTAGGATATAAGCTAATGAAGAGAAAGAAAAACATCAGCATCCTCGGCAGCACGGGGTCCATCGGGCGCCAGACCCTTGACGTGGCGGCGCGGTACCGGGAGGAATTGGAGGTTGTCGGGCTGGCCGCAGGACGGAACTGGCCGCTGCTCTTGGAACAGGCGCGGGAGTTCCGCCCCCGGGTCGTCGCGGTCAAAGACGCCGGCGACGCCGAGCGCATCAAGGGAGAGCTTCCGCCGGGCACGGAAGTCTTTTGGGGATCTGACGGCTTAAATGCGGTGGCCGCTGTTTCCGAGGCCGATTTCGTTGTGGCCGCCCTTACCGGCACCGTGGGTCTCGTCCCGGTGATGCGGGCTATCGAAGCGGGAAAACACATCGCTCTCGCCAACAAGGAAACGCTGGTCGCCGCCGGCGAGCTGGTCACCGAGGCTGTCAAACGGAAGGGCGTCAGGCTTTTGCCCGTGGACAGCGAGCATTCCGCGGTGTGGCAGTGTATCGAGGGCAGGGAAGACCAGGTAACCGCCGTCATCCTCACCGCTTCGGGGGGTCCGTTCCGGGGCACCGGTCTGGACAGGCTGTCCGGCGTTACGCCTGCGGAGGCTTTAAGACACCCCACCTGGCAAATGGGGGCGAAAATCACCATTGATTCAGCCACCTTGATGAACAAGGGCCTCGAGGTTATCGAAGCCAGGTGGCTGTTCGGCGTGGGTTATGATAACATCGAGGTAGTCATCCACCCCCAGAGCATCGTGCACGGGATGGTCGAATTACGGGACGGCACGGTCATCGCCTGTCTTTCGCAAACGGACATGCGGCTGCCCATCCAGTACGCCCTGACCTATCCGGAAAGAAAGCCGAGCGTCGTGAACCGGCTTAATTTCAGCGAATTGGGGCAGCTGACTTTCGAGGCGCCCGACACCCGGCGTTTTCCGTGCCTGGGTCTTGCCTATGACGCCGGCCGGACAGGCGGCACGATGCCCTGCGTGATGAACGCCGCCAACGAGGTGGCCGTGGAGGCTTTCCTCGGAGGAAACCTGGGTTTTTTGCGTATCCCGGAGGTTGTGACGAGGGTGATGGAAGCCCATGCCGCCGTCTCGGCGCCATCCCTTGAGGAGATCCTCGAGGCCGATCGCTGGGCCCGCGCGCGGGCCAGTCTCATTGTGACAGAGGTGGAACAATAAGTGACAACTTTTCTAGCAGCCGTATTTGTTTTCGGGCTCCTGATTTTCTTCCACGAACTGGGACACTTCCTTGCCGCCAAAAGCGCGGGCATCAAAGTCTTTGAGTTCGCCATCGGCTTTGGCCCCAGACTGGCCGCCGTCACCAGGGGCGAGACGACTTACTCCCTGCGGGCTTTCCCCCTGGGGGGCTTTGTGCGTTTTGCCGGCCTGGACCCCAAGGAAGAGGAGGTCGAGCAGGGCCGCAGCTTTAAGGATAAGTCGGTGCTGCAGCGCATCGGTGTGATCTTCGCCGGTCCCTTTATGAACTTCTTCCTGGCGGCCCTGTTGCTGCTCGCTGTTTTCATGGTGGAAGGAGTACCCATGCCCACCACCACAGTCCGGGATGTCGTGCCCAACCGCCCCGCGGCTGAGGCCGGCATCGTAAAGGGCGACCGCATCATCGCCGTCAACGGCCACCGCATCGACGAATGGAAGACCCTGGTGGCCCAGATCGACGCCAATGCGGGCAGGGAGATGACGATCACCGTTGAACGTAAGGGCGAGCGTTTCGACGTGCGCCTCATCCCCGAAGAGATGGAAGGGAAGGGCAAGATCGGTATTTACCCTACATTTGAAAACAGGCAGGTGGGCTTGATCCAAAGCGCCGTGGCCGGAGCCCAGTGGACCGGGCGGTTGCTCGTGATGATCGTGGGCTTTCTCGGTCAGATGATCTTTCAACAGGCTCCCGTCGATGTCGGGGGTCCGGTGCGGATAGTGTCGGAAATCGGGACGGTGGCCACGCAGGGCTTCATCGCCCTCTTGCAGATGGCCGCGTTCTTGAGTATCAACATCGGGCTTTTCAACCTCCTCCCGATTCCCGCCCTGGACGGCAGCAGGATCCTTTTCCTGCTCTGGGAGGGCCTAACCGGGAGGCCTATCAACCCCGAGAAAGAAAGCTTCATTCACCTTGTGGGCTTCGGCCTGTTGCTGGCGCTAATGGTGGTGGTGACTTATAAAGATATTGTTGAACTTTTCTAGGAGAAAGACGCGCCCCGTTTATATCGGGAACGTTCAGGTGGGCGGAGATGCTCCGGTTTCGGTCCAGTCGATGACCAACACCGACACGCGCGACGTTGAGGCCACCGTGGCGCAGATCCGGGAACTGGCCGGCGTGGGCTGTGAGATTGTGCGCCTGGCCGTGCCGGACCGCGAAGCGGCCGAGGCGCTCGCCGCCATACGGAAGAGGGTGTCGGTGCCGCTGGTGGCCGACATCCACTTCGATTACCGCCTGGCCCTCGCGGCGATCAAGGCCGGGGTCGACGGGCTGCGCATCAATCCGGGCAATATCGGCGGGCGCGCCAAGGTGAAGGCGGTGGTGGAGGCCGCGCGCGACCGCGGGATTCCCATCCGCATCGGGGTGAATGCGGGATCGCTGGACAAGCGTTTGCTGGAGAAGCACGGGCTGACGCCCGAGGCCATGGTCGCCAGCGCGCTCGAACATATCCGCATTCTTGAAGATCTTGATCACACGGCCATCAAGGTCTCGCTCAAGGCCAGCGACGTTTTGCTGATGGTGGAGGCCTACCGCCGGCTGGCGAGACAGGTGGACTACCCCTTCCACGTCGGGGTGACTGAAGCGGGCACCATGCGCGGAGGGTTGGTCAAGTCCGCCGTGGGTATCGGGATCTTGCTCGCGGAAGGGATCGGGGACACAATACGCGTATCGTTGACCGCCTCCCCGCGCCACGAGGTGTGGGCGGGCTACGAGATCCTGAAGACTCTCGGGCTGCGGCGCAGGGGCGTTGAGCTTGTTTCCTGCCCGACCTGCGGCCGGACCCAGATCGACGTCATCCGCATCGCCGCCGAGGTGGAGGACAGGCTCCAGGCGGTGACGAAACCGATCAAGGTGGCCGTGATGGGCTGTGTGGTCAACGGCCCGGGCGAGGCCAGGGAAGCCGACGTCGGTATCGCCGGCGGCAAAGGCGTCGGGCTTCTCTTCCGTAAAGGCGAGATCATCGGCACGGTGCCCGAAGACCGGATGATCGAGGCGCTGATGGCGGAAATCGAAAAGCTTGAGGATAAAGAGTCAAAGAGTTTGTAAGGAAGGTGATCAGCTTTGCGCGCGTCTGAATACTTCATTCCCACTTTACGCGAGACACCGGCCGAGGCCGAGATCGTCAGCCACCAGTTGTTGCTGCGGGCGGGCTTTATCCGAAAGGCGGCGGCCGGGGTGTACACCCTGCTGCCCCTGGCGCACAGGGTGATCAGCAAGATCATCGCCATCATCCGCGAGGAGATGGATGTCAAGGGCGGGCAGGAACTGCTCATGCCGATCATCCAGCCCGCGGAACTTTGGCTGCGCTCCGGCCGCTGGGACGTATACGGCCCTGAACTGATGCGGCTGAAGGATAGGCACGGGCGCGACTTTGCCCTGGGCCCCACGCACGAAGAGCTGATCACCGAACTGGTGAACAACGATATCAGGTCATACAAGCAGTTGCCCCTTCTTCTTTACCAGATCCAGAACAAGTACCGCGACGAGCGGAGGCCCCGTTTCGGGCTGATGCGCGGGCGCGAGTTCATCATGAAGGACCTGTATTCCTTCGACCGCGACGAGGAAGGTCTCGACGTCAGCTACCGCAAGATGTATGACGCCTACAGCAGGGTGTTCAAGCGCTGCGGCCTCGTCTTTCGCCCGGTGCTGGCGGATTCCGGGGCCATAGGCGGGGGCTACAGCCACGAGTTTATGGTCCTGGCGGCTTCCGGTGAAGCGACCGTTATTTACTGCCCTAACGAGGAATGCGGTTACGCCGCCAACGACGAGAAAGCTGTCAGCCAATTCGAGGCCGTCGATTACGGGCCTCCCCAAGCGATGGAGGAGGTTGCCACCCCCGGAGCCCGTACAGTGGCGGAGGTCGCGGCGTTCCTCGGGGTGGACTCCGGGCAGGTGCTCAAGACCCTGTTCTACGAAACTGACAGGGACCTTGTGGCCGCCGTCGTGCGCGGCAACCGCGAGGTTAACGAAATCAAGCTGCTGAACGCGGTAGGCGCCATCCGTCTGGAACTGGCCGGCCCGGAGATCATCGAGAGGGTCACCGGCGCTCCCGTCGGGTTCAGCGGCCCGGTGGGCTTAAAGGACGTCACCATTGTGGTTGATGAAGAGGTTACCCGCGGGAGCAACTTCGTGACCGGGGCCAACAAGGCGGATACCCATTTGATCAACGTTAATCCCGGAAGGGACTTCACCCCGCACCTGGTTACCGACCTGCGCCTCGTGGGGGCCGGAGAGGTCTGCATCAACTGCGGGGCCGGGCTGGAATCGGCCAGGGGTATTGAAGTGGGCCAGGTCTTCAAACTCGGGGACAAGTACTCCAAGGTTATGAACGCCACCTTTCTGGACGAGGACGGCCAGGAAAGGCATTTCGTGATGGGCTGTTACGGCATCGGCGTGACGCGCACCATGGCGGCGGCTGTGGAACAGAACTACGACGAAGACGGCATCATCTGGCCTGCGGCCATCGCCCCCTTTCACGTCGTCGTCGTGCCCGTCAACGTCAAGGAAAAGGCGCAACTGGAACTGGCGGAAAGGATCTACAAGGACCTGTGGGCCGCCGGGATAGAGGCCTTGCTCGACGACAGGAGCGAGCGGCCGGGCGTCAAGTTTAAGGACGCCGACCTCGTCGGGTATCCTGTGAGGATAACGGTCGGCAAGACGGCGGTTTGGGGGCGCGTAGAGGTAATGAAGAGGGCGACGAGGGAGACCGTAATCGTCGCCGAGGCCGAGGTGACGGAAACGGTGCGCTCGCTGTTATAGTGTATTGCGCGACCCGTTGTGCGGCTGTTTTTTCTTTCTGGAATTACAGGCAGAGGTTGGACGGTGAATAAAATAGTATAATAAGGTTATGAAAGTACTCAGGTTCTTCCTTACAGAGCATGTTTCAGGCACGGGTGCCGCACGGTTCCGGGCTGCGCTGTTGTTGGCGCTGCTTCTGACCGCGGTTGTCGCCGTTTGTGCGGGCCACGCCCGTAACGCGGACAGAGTCATGGTCCTCACCGTCGACGGCCCCATTGTGCCCGTCGTCGAGCGCTACCTTGACCGCGGCATCCAAGCCGCCGAGAATGGCGGTTACCAGGCGTGCGTCATCGAAATGAATACGCCGGGCGGATTGTATGAAACCACTCAGGACATCGTGCAGCGCATCCTTGGCGCGCGTGTTCCCGTAGTGGTTTATGTTTCTCCGGCGGGCGGCTGGGCGGCCTCGGCGGGGACCTTCATCATCCTGTCGGGCCACGTCGCGGCTATGGCGCCGGGGAGCCGGATGGGGGCCGCCCATCCGGTCGGCGGGCAGGGCGAAGAAATTCAAGGCGCTCCGGGGGAAAAGATAAGGGAAGACGCGGCGGCCTGGGCCCGCAGCCTGGCCGAGCTGAGAGGCAGAAACCCGGCCCGGGCCGAGGCGGCGGTGCTCCAGAGCAAGTCTTATACCGATGCGGAGGCGCTCAAGGCCAACCTTGTTGACTATCGGGCCAGGGACCTCGAGGCTCTGCTGCGGGCGATGGACGGGCGGGAGGTAAAGCTGGCGGACGGGCAGGTTCAGGTCCTGCGCACGGCCGCAGCCGCCGTCGAGCGCAGGGAGGCCGGGACGGTCGAGCGTATCCTGCTAACCGTGTCCGACCCGAATATCGCCTACCTGCTGCTTTCACTGGGCATGCTGGGGATACTGGTGGAAATATTCAACCCGGGCATACTTTTCCCCGGCATCGTCGGCGTCGTCTCATTGTTCTTTGCGCTCTATGCCCTGGGTACGCTGGAAGCTTCCTGGAGCGGCATCATTCTGATTATTCTCGCCTTTGCTTTCTTTGCCGCGGAGCTGTTCGTCGCTTCTTACGGGCTGCTCACCGTGGCCGGCATAGGCAGTCTGATCACGGGATCGCTGCTGCTGTTTTCCGAATCGTCCCCCCTGCCAGGCATCAACTGGAGCCTGATAGCCGGGGTGGTCGTGAGCTTTACGGCCTTTTTCGCCTTCGCTCTGCGAGCGGTCGTCAAAGCCCAAAAGAAACCGGCTGAAACCGGGCTTGAGGGGTTGCACAAGGCCACCGGCGTCGTTCTGACCCCTCTCAACCCCAGAGGTGAAATCCTGCTGGAGGGGGAACGCTGGCAGGCCGTCAGTGAGGACGGCTCGATCGACCGCGGGGAGGAAGTCAGGGTCGAGCGTATCGAAGGCCTCAGGGCTTATGTTAAAAGAAAATAGCTTTTAAAATGACTGGAGGGGATAAATATGGAGTTTCTTTTCTTCTGGGGAGTCGTTTTTGTCATCGGCTTCATCCTAGTATCGTCCGCCGTGCGCATCGTGCAGGAATACGAGCGCGGTGTGATCTTCCGCCTCGGACGGTTTGTCGGGGCGCGGGGACCCGGCCTCTTCTTCATCATCCCGATCATCGAGCGGATGCAGAAGGTCGACCTGCGGGTGATAACGATGGATGTTCCCACCCAGGAGGCCATCACCCGTGACAACGTCACCGTGAAGGTCAACGCGATCATCTACTTCCGGGTGGTTGACCCGGGGAAGGCGGTGCTGAAGGTCCTCGACCACATCCGCGCCACCTCGCAGCTGGCCCAGACGACGCTGCGCAGCGTCCTCGGACAGTCGGAACTGGACGAACTGCTGGCGCACCGCGAGCAGATCAACCAGCGCCTGCAGAAGATCATCGACGAGGGCACCGAGCCCTGGGGCGTCAAAGTGACCCTTGTCGAGATCCGCGACCTCGAACTGCCGCAGTCTCTGCAGCGGGCGATGGCCGCCCAGGCGGCGGCCGAGCGCGAACGCCGGGCCAAGATCATCCATGCCGAGGGTGAGCTCCAGGCCTCCGAAAAACTGGCGGCGGCGGCGCAGATCATGGCCGCGCAGCCCGCAGCCCTGCAGCTTCGGTACCTGCAGACGCTTACCGAAATAGCTTCTGACAAGTCGAACACGATTGTATTCCCGATCGAGATCGTAAGAGGGCTGCTGGAAAAGATGCCTGCGCCGTCCGCAAAGGAAGTGTGAGGTAAGAGGTTTATAGGCAGGAGAACGTAAAGGCGGCCACGAAGTATAACCGTACAGACATTAATGTGTCTTCACCTCCGAGCCTGGCGCCCTAAGGCGCGGTCAGCGTACGGATGCCAGGCCGTCAGGGCGGGCCGGGAAACCGGTGCGCCTCCCATTTGGAAAGGATGGTGGGGCTGGCTTAAGCGGCTGACTGCCGGGCTTTCCGAAGGGAAGCCCGTTTTTTGCTTTGGTTTTGTTTTCGGTAGGAGAGGGGAGAGGATGGCGTGTACGACCGCTTCCAGAGACAGATCACCTACCTTCGGATTTCGGTTACCGAGCGCTGCAACATGCGCTGCTTTTACTGCCGACCGGATCAAGGGGGAGCCGGCGCGGAGGGCGGCTTGTCCATAGATGACGTCGTGCGTGTGGTCCGGGCGGGGACGGGCGTGGGGATCAGGAAGCTGCGCCTGACCGGCGGCGAGCCGCTCGTACGGACGGACATCGTCGAACTAACGGGGACGCTTGCCGCCCTGCCGGGTATTGACGACATCGCCATAACGACCAACGGCTTCCTCCTTAAACGCTACGCCAAACCCCTCAAGGACGCGGGGCTGAAACGCGTCAACGTCAGCCTGGACAGCATGCGCCCTGGGCGCTTGCGCGAGATCACCCGGACCGACGCCTGGCAGGAGGTTATGGGCGGGATCGAGGCGGCCCTCGAGGCCGGCCTGGAGCCGGTAAAGCTGAACACCGTGGTGATGCGGGGGATCAACGACGACGAAATCTACGACTTTGCCCGCCTGGCCTTCGAGCGGCCCCTGCACGTCCGCTTCATCGAGCTGATGCCGATCGGCACCGGGAGCGACTGGGCGGAAAAGCTCTTCATCTCCGCTGACGAGTTGCGGGACAGGCTTCTTGCAGCGTTCGGACAGTTCGAGCCGGTGGGTTCCGTGGGGGGGAGCGGGCCGGCCAGGTACTGGCGGCTGCCGGGAGGGCGCGGCACTGTCGGGTTTATCGCGCCTTTGAGCGGCTACTTTTGTTCGGCCTGCAACCGGCTGCGGCTCACGGCCGCCGGAAAGCTGCGTCCCTGTCTCTGCCAGGGCGACGAGATCGACATCAAGCCGCTGCTTGCCGCCGGGGCCGCCGATGACGAACTGAAAGCGGCGATAGTGCGGGCGATCGAAGCCAAGCCCGAAGGCAACAGCGAGAACGGAATCATCCCGGTCAGGGACAAATTGATGTCCCAAATCGGGGGATAATATTGGTAATCGGTAGTCTGTAGTCGGTAGCGTGCGCGCTTGACACGTTTTGCACGCGAGCCTATAATCGTACTGAACTTCGTAAATTGCCGGCAAGGGTCGGCATTTTCTTTATCGGTGGGTGGAGTCTGCATGGACGAAGCATACATGCGTCTGGCGTTGGAACTCGCCGCCCAGGCCAGGGGCCGGACGAGCCCCAACCCCCTGGTCGGGGCCGTCCTGGTCCGGGACGGGGCGATTATCGGCAAGGGCTACCATACCCGCGCCGGCATGCCGCACGCCGAGATCGAAGCGCTACGCGACGCGGGCGGGGAGGCCCGGGGCGCAACACTTTATGTAACCCTGGAGCCGTGCTGTCATACCGGCCGCACGGGGCCCTGCACCGAGGCCATTGTGGCCGCCGGCGTGAAGCGGGTGGTCGCGGCCATGCGCGACCCCAACCCGCTGGTTAGCGGCCGCGGGCTCGCCAGGTTGAGGGAAGCCGGGGTCGAAGTAAGGGAAGGGGTTCTTGAAGAAGAGGCCCGCCGGCTCAACGAGTTCTTTATCAAGTACATTACCACCCGCACCCCCTTTGTCACCTTGAAGACGGCCATGAGCCTGGACGGCAAAATCGCGACGCGGACGGGTGATTCCCGCTGGGTTACCGGTGAAGAATCACGCCGTTACGTGCACGAACTGCGCGACATCTATGACGTCATCCTGGTGGGGGTCGGAACGGTTCTCAAGGACGACCCCTCGCTGACGACGCGCCTGCCTGAAGGGGGCCGCGACCCGGTGCGCGTTATTCTTGACAGCCGGGGGCGGACGCCTGCCGGGGCGAGGGTGCTCAAGCAGGAAAGCGGGGCGGCGACCGTCATCGCCGTAACCGGGGCGGCGCCGGAGGAAAACGTTGCGGCGCTGGCGGAGGCGGGGGCGCAAATACTGGTCTGCGGGCCGGGACCGCTGGTGGATTTGCAGACGCTCCTGCGCGCGCTGGCGGAGCGGGAATTGACCAGTGTCCTGGTCGAGGGCGGGTCCAGGGTAAACGCTTCTTTTTTGGCGGCGGGCCTGGTGGACAAGGTCGTCTGGTTTATCGCCCCCAAGATTGTGGCCGGCGAGACGGCGCCGGGGCCGGTCGGCGGCGAGGGCATCGCGCGGATGGCGGAAGCGTTGGAACTGCAAGACATCACTGTGCGCCGGTTCGCGCACGATCTTTGCCTGGAAGGATATCTGAAGCGTTAAGGGGAAGGAAACATGTTCACCGGCATTATCGAGGAACTTGGAACGCTCCAGCGTACTGAACGGAGAGCCGTCTCAGCCAAACTGCATATCGAGGCCCGGCGCGTCCTTGAGGATGTCCGTCTTGGGGACAGCATCGCCGTCAACGGCGTGTGTCTAACGGTTGTCGATTTCTCCCGGCAACAGTTTTCCGTGGACGTCATGGCCGAGACCCTGGCCAAGACCAACCTCGGCGGCCTACGGCCGGGAGACCGCGTGAACCTGGAACGGGCGATGCGCCTGGGCGACCGCCTGGGAGGACACCTGGTTTCCGGGCACATCGACGGGGTCGGGACCATCGTGGGGCGCGAGCCTTACGGCATCGCCGTTGTTTTCACCGTCAAGGCTCCGCCGGAGGTGATGTACTACGTCGTCAAAAAGGGGTCCGTTGCTGTCGACGGCATCAGCCTTACCGTCGTTGATCACGAGCCGGACAGTTTTCGCGTGTCGATCATCCCCCACACCGCCCGGTTAACCACCCTGGGTTTTAAAAAGGTCGGGGACAGCGTCAATCTGGAGTCCGACATGATCGCCAAATACGTGGAACGGATGATGTCGCGTGACCGGGAAGAGGATAAGAAAGAGGGGCTTTCGAGCGACTTTCTCGCCCGGCACGGTTTTCTATAATAAGTTTGAGTAAGTTGCCCTTTGGAGAGAGGAGGGTGTTTTAGTGAGGTTCAACACCATTGAAGAAGCTATAGAGGACATCAGGCAGGGTAGAATGATTGTAGCCGTGGACGACTACGACCGCGAGAACGAGGGCGATCTGATCATGGCCGCGGAGAAGGTCACCCCCGAAGCGATCAATTTCATGGCCACGCACGGCCGGGGCCTGATCTGCGTGCCGATTACCGAGGAGCGCGCCAACCAGCTTGAGCTGATGCCTATGGTCACCAACAACACCGACCCGCATGCCACCGCCTTTACGGTTTCGGTCGACGCCAAAGAGACCGGCACGGGCATCTCGGCGTACGAGCGGGCCCTCACCGTGCAGAAGCTGATTGATCCAAGAACCCGGCCGCAGGATTTGCGGCGCCCGGGACACATCTTCCCGCTGCGGGCCAAGAACGGCGGCGTCTTGCGCCGCGCCGGCCACACGGAGGCCGCTGTCGATCTCAGCCGCCTGGCCGGGTGCTATCCCGCCGGGGTCATCTGCGAGATTATGCAGGAAGACGGGACGATGGCCCGCGTGCCCGAACTGATTGAATTCGTCGCGCGGCACAACCTGAAGATCATCACCATCGCCGATTTGATCGCCTACAGGCGGCGCAAGGAAAAGCTTGTCCGGCGCGTCGGCACGGCCAAGCTGCCCACCAAATACGGGGAGTTCGTCTGCTACGCGTACGAGAGCCTGCTTGACGGCAAGGAGCATCTCGCTATTGTAAAGGGCGACCTGGAGTCGGTGGATGCCCCGCTGGTGCGCGTCCATTCCGAGTGCCTTACCGGCGACGTTTTCGGTTCCCTCCGCTGCGACTGCGGGGTTCAGATCGGCCGCGCCCTGAGGATGATCGAGAGCGAGGGTTGCGGCGTTCTTCTGTACATGCGCCAGGAGGGACGCGGCATCGGCCTGCTGAACAAGATCAAGGCGTACGAGCTGCAGGACCAGGGCAAGGATACGGTGGAGGCCAATCTGGCGCTGGGGTTCCCGCCCGACCTGCGCGACTACGGCATCGGCGCCCAGATTCTTTCGGACCTGGGACTGACCAAGATCAGGCTGCTCACCAATAACCCCAGGAAAATCAGGGGCCTGGAAGGGCACGGCCTGGAGGTTGTTGAACGTGTACCTATTGAAGTGACGCCGGGAGACTGCAACGGCTTTTATCTAGCGACCAAGAAAAAGAAGCTGGGACACCTCCTGTCGTTACCCACTGAATAAAGAAGGAGAGAGCTTACCGATGGGCAAGGTTTTTGAGGGGCATCTGATTGGCGAGGGACTGCGCGTGGGGATTGTAGTGGGGCGTTTTAACGAGTTCATCACCTCGCGGCTTCTCGGCGGGGCCATAGACAGCCTTGTCAGGCACGGCGTAAGCCAGGACGACATAGATGTGGCCTGGGTGCCGGGAGCCTTTGAAATCCCGCTCACCGCCAAGAAGATGCTGTCTTTGCAGCGTTACGACGCCGTAATCTGTCTAGGAGCCGTCATCAGGGGCGCCACTCCGCATTTTGACTACGTCGCGGCCGAGGCCGCCAAGGGCGTGGCGAAGGTGGGGCTTGACACGGGGGTCCCCGTGATCTTCGGGATCATCACGGCGGACACCATCGAGCAGGCTATCGAGCGCGCCGGGACGAAAGCCGGCAACAAAGGATGGCAGGCTGCCGAAAGCGCCATCGAAATGGCCAGCCTGTTCCGTGCCCTGGTATAGGAAGCACGCAATTAAAACGGGGATGTCTCGGACATCCCTTTTTATTTGGCATACCTACCTTTTAAGGGTGGAAATCAGCCGGTCGGGGCCTGGATTTGACCGCCAGCCGCCGGGAATCAGGTAAAGTGCGAAAACCTGTGTTTTCGGCTGCAAATTCAAGGATATGGAAGGTTACGCAATCGGGCTGCTCCTGGGCCACTGTGCAAAGTGTAAAAAGATTTAGACAATTGTGATAGCATATAACCATCCTGCGGGCCTTATTGGCTGATTGACGAGCTGATGTTTGGCCGAGGTGGTCGATTCGTCTTTTTAACGATCTCCTGGATGAGGTGAAAGCATGCCTAACGACTTGGTTGAGGAACTGAAAGCGCTTACCCCCTTTAAGGCCCTTGACGAGGAAAATATCGCCAAACTGGCCTCCAGCATCGAACTCCGCCGCTTCCAGCCGGGAACCTACGTTTTCCGGCAGGGAGACCCCGCCCTGGGCCACGTGTTTATCGTGATGTCCGGGCTTGCCGAGGTCACGCTGACTAACGACCGCGGGATAGAAACCGTTGTCGGTTTCCGCCGGCGGGGAGACCTCTTCGGGGAGACCGTGATCTGGTCGGCAAAGCATTACTCGGGCTCGGTCAGGGCCAAGGACGAGCTGGAGTGCCTGGCTATCCCGGTCGGCACCTTCCAGAAGTTTATCAATAACTTTCCCGTTGTTGCCGCCTATTTCAGCAGCGTCATGGTCGAACGGATGCGCTCCCTGTATGACGAAATCATCGCTGAGCAGTCTTACGTGGCCTACGGCGGGGTGGAAAAGTCGCTGTTCCGTCGGCGGGTCGCAGACCTGATGTCCGCTCCGGTAATCACCTGCCGGATGTCCGACAAGGTGTCCAACATCGCCCAGGTGATGGCCGATAAAAACATCAGTTCCTTGATCGTTATCGACGAGACGGGCTACCCGGTCGGGGTCATAACCGAAAAGGACCTCGTGGCCAAGATGGTGGCCAAGTCCGCCGATCCGTCCAAGACGACCGCCGAAGAAATCATGAATAAAAACCTCATTACTATCCCGGTCAATGCCTATTTGGACGAAGCGCTTATGCAGGTCATCAAGCATGGGGTCAAACACCTGGCCGCCACCGACCGGGGGATGCTGGCCGGCATTCTCAGCCTGGTGGACCTGGTGAAGGCGCGAAGCACGGGCACGCTCTCGGTTGTGCACCGCATCGAGTCGGAAAACACCCTGGAGGGTCTGCGCGAGACCGGCAAGGAAGTCGACATTTTCCTTAACGCCCTCGTCGCCGAGAAGGCTCCCACACGCCAGTTGCTGGCGATTATGGCCGAGTTGCACGACCGCCTGGTGCGCAAGGTAATCCGCCTTGCCGAGGAAGAAATGGTGCTCGAGGGTTACGGCAAGCCTCCGGTGCCGTACTGCTTCGTTAACATGGGGAGCGCCGGGCGCAAGGAACAGACCCTGCGCACTGACCAGGACAACGCCATTATCTACGCGAAACCGGAGCCCGAACGCGAGACGGCCGTATCCGGTTATTTCCTTACGCTGGGCGGCAAGATCGTCGATAACCTGGAAGCCTGCGGGTTTGCGAAATGCAAGGGGGACGTCATGGCTTCCAACCCGAAATGGTGCCGGCCCCTGGACGACTGGAAGGAGACCCTGCGCCGCTGGATTGCGCGGGCCGAACCCGAGGACATCCGTATGCTGACCATCTTCCTTGATTTCCGGCCCGTTTACGGGAGTCATGAGCTTGCCGGCGACCTGTGGGAGGTAATCTTCGCCGCTTTCAACGAGGCACGCGAGGTCTCGCATATGCTTGCCAACGACGACGTTCAGTACCGGGTCCCTCTGAGTCTTCTCGGGGGCTTTATTACCGAAAAATCCGGTCCCTACAAAGATCAGATTAATCTCAAAAACAGCGTGTGCGTGCATATCGTAAACTGTATCCGCGTCTTTGCCATGAAACACGGGATCCGCGAGACGTCCACGCTGGGACGCTTGAAGGAATTGGTCGAGCAAAAGGTCATCTCGGTGGATGACGGAGAATTCATCGAGACCGCTTTTGAAACGGTGATGATGTTCCGCATCCGGGAGAACGTTCGCAAGAGACAGCAGGGCCTGCCGGCCGACAACTACATCAACCCGCACGCGCTGAGTAAACGGGAGCAGGCCGTGCTGAAGGACGCTCTGTCCGTCATCACCCGCCTTCAGAAGCTGACCTCGAGTAACTTTACCGAACAGTGGCTGAACTACCTTAGAATCTAGTTTAGGAGACCGGTTTTCTAACGGGGAGTGGTAGGATGAAACTCTTCTGGAGCGGTCGGCCGGCAAATAAATATAACGGTCCGCCTCCCGCTGCAGAGGTTGCCGATACTCTCAAGGAGCTTCTTGACCAGTGTCAATCCAGGCCGGACAGCGGGACACCGCTTACGGACGTTTGTTTCCTGGTTGTAGATACCGAGACCACCGGACTGTCTCCGGCGGAAGGGGACGAGATCATCGCGCTCGGTGCCGTAGCCGTTGAACGCGGCTGTGTCCAGCGCGGGAAGGTCTTCAATCGCCTCGTCAACCCCTATAGGGACGTCCCTCTGCTCGTAACCGAGCTTACCGGCATAACGGCGGATATGGTCGACGGCGCCGGCGATATCTATACCGTCCTGCAGGATTTTTTGCCCTGGCTCCGCAACACCGTCCTTGTGGGCCATTACGTCGACTTCGACCTGGAATTCCTCAACCGCAAGCTGCAGCAGGCCTGCAACCGGAAGATAGTCAACCCGGCGCTCGACACCTGCACCATATCCAGGGCCCTGTATCCCAGGTGGGCGTCCCATTCCCTGGATCACCTTCTGGCCAATCATCAGATCGAGCCTGCGGGGAGGCACACGGCTCTGGGTGACGCCCTGCTTACGGCGGAGCTTTTCTTGCAGTTGCTCGAGCTGCTCCGGGAAAGAGGCGTGTACACCCTGGGGGACCTTCACCTCTTCCTGGATGAACATTTGGACTACTATTACAGGGTCGGTTTCAATCTTTAACTTCTCTAGGGCGCTTTGGGTGAAATTTACTGTGTGGTGGACTCCTTTTGCGGGGCCCGCTTTTCTTTTTCGACAAGGCGCTCGTACCACAGGGCGTGGTGGTGTTTGACGTAGTCAAGGTCGACCTTGCCGGTGAACATGCCCCAGATTAACGGGCGGTTTTGCTTAAAGAGGAAGGCTCCAAGATGAGCCGCAACCCCGAAGATCAGCATGAACGTGGCCAGCGTATGCAGGTTGTCGGCCAGCCAGATGCTTGACGCCGGAAGATAGACTGCCGGCAGGTTCTTAATGACCTTGATTATGCCGGTTAGAATGATCATCGCCATCCAGAAAGCGATGTAGGCGTACGCAAGGCGCTGTTTGGCGTGGTATTTGTCACTTTTCGGTTCTTTCCCCAGGCCGAACATAGCCGCAAGCGAAACGATCGATTCCCGCACATCGCCGCGTCGCGGCAGAATGTCGGTCTTTTTAAGTAGCAGGCTGTGTGCGACGTGGTAAGCGACCGCAAACATCAGCACGGTTGCAGCGACGTAGTGCACCATCAGGGTGACCGAGTAGTCCGCCGACCACGTCAGCCCCGGCAGTCCTGAAATCCCGTAGCGCTTGTACATGGGCATTTGCCCGAAGCCGCTGAAAACAAGGGCGATGCCGGACAAGACCACGGTCCAGTGCACGAATGGACCGGAAAACCCGTGGCGCTGCACCTTGTTGCTTTCCCTGATGATCCTTTCGCTCATTGTTTTTCCCCCTTTATTGTCTTGTAGGCCGCAAAGCCTGCCGCCACAACACCCGCGACGGGAGCGACCAGCATCCCCAGTGCCGCCCCGTTGGCCGTATTCAGGAAGTTGCTGACGCCGGGGGGCATTCCGGGAAATCCGGGAGCGTCAGGAACCGGTTGTTCGGCCTTTTGGTCCATCAGCTGCTTGTGGATTTTCGTGAAGGGAACGGGTGAAACGTAGAAGGTCGAGGTGCCTCCGTTTTCCGTTTCGCCGTAAATGAATCCGCCGATTTTCCTTGCTTTTTGATGGGCAAGGGCCCGCATCTCTTCCTTTTCGCCGAAGACGACGGCTTTCTTGTGGCAGGACTCGACGCAGGCCGGCGGCCGGCCTGCCGTGATACGGCTGTAACAAAGGTCGCACTTGTACATGACCCCTGCGCCCAGGTATTTGGGAGCGATTTTCATATAAAGCCCGACGCCGGCCTGACGCGCGGGGATACCCCAGGGGCACACGTCCCGGCATTTGGCGCCCCCGAGGCAGAGTTCCTTGTTAATCAGCACCGGACCTTCAGGGGATTTGGACTGGGCGCCGAAAGGGCACAGGTTGGCGCAAGGCGGGTTGTCGCAGTGCATGCACCGGCGGGGCAGGTGAATCTCCCGTACCTCGCCCTGGTGTTCCACCTTGACCGTTTGCACGAAAGACCAGTTGTAGGGGGTCAGCCGGTTGGTCAATTGCTTTTTGCCTGACCAGTCTTCCTTCTTCTTTCTGGGCCAGTAATACTCGATGTGCTCGGCGGGCTGGGGGAATTGAGGCGTTTTTTCCCGGCGGCAGGCGCTGACGCATCGGGGCGTCTCCAGGTCTTTACAGCCGTCGCATCTGGTGAGGTCGATGAAAGTGCCGAATTGGCCTGCAGCAGCCTCGGCCGCCCCCAGCTTGTCGGCGCCGCTCAAAACCATGCCGCCGATGGCGCCGGCGGCGACCGTGCGCTTCAGGAATTCGCGGCGGGATAAGCCCGGCATATAATCCCTCCTGTATACCCATACATGTATATGTATCACTAATAGAATATTACGCGGTGGTTTGCCAGTCAATACTTAATTTTAAGGATTTTGTCACATAGCTTGACTGGCCGGGATTATCAAACACCGTGGAGGGAACCAGGCAAAACGGAGTGTAATTGCGTATTTGGGCACTGTATATATAGGGTGAGGGGTATTTATGGAAAAATAAAAACGGCTCAATGAGCCGTTTCCTTATGTTCCCGTATGGCGCGGAAGATTACCTAAATGGCCCGTACGACCTTCCCGCTCCGGAGGCAGCGGGTGCAAACCTTGATCCGTACCGGCCGTCCGTCAACGATGGCCTTGACCCGCTGAAGATTCGGGTTCCAGCGTCTCTTCGTCCGAATGTGGGAGTGGCTAACCTGCATCCCTACCTCGGCGTCCTTGCCGCAAATCTCGCATTTTCTAGCCAAATCGTCCACCTCCTTCAAACAAAACCACGTTGAAATTCTACCAGATCCGAAGAGGGGGCGCAAGCAAAAAATCACGCACGCAGGGGGGCTTCCCGTTCTTCGTGGCGGTTTTCGGACGACAGGTTCAGGTTGAACCATTTCCCGCACTTTGAGCCCCAGCGGCTGACGAGCTCACCGCTGATGTAAAACTCGTTGACCTCGCAGTTGTTCGGGCAATCAGTGCAGGCAAAGGTACGGGGCGTGCACGTGAAGGAGGCGATCCGGGACAGACCGCGGAAGTTTGAAGATATACGGCGGCGCTCAAAGTTGCGTTTGGCCAGCAGAGCAGAACCGAAAGCACCCATGACTTTAAAGTGTTCCGGCACAATGATCTCCATGCCCAGGCGCTGTTGGAAGGCCGCGCGGATGCCGACATTGGCCGCCACGCCTCCCTGGAACATTACTGGGGGCTCGATCCTGTGCCCGCGGGCGACATTGGCCAGGTAATTGCCGACCAGGGCGAGGCAAAGACCGGCGATGAGGTCATCCTTTTTATAGCCCATCTGCTGCTTGTGGATGAGGTCGGATTCCGCGAATACACCGCACCGGCCGGCGATTTTGATGGGGCTCTTGGAGCGCAGGGCGTATTCGCCGAATTCTTCGATGGGTATGCCCAGGCGTACAGCCTGGTGATCCAGAAAAGAGCCGGTGCCGGCGGCGCAGACGGTGTTCATGTTGAACCCCACGGGTACGCCGTCCCGGAAAAAGATGATTTTGGAGTCCTGCCCGCCGATGTCGATCACCGTGCGCACGTCGGGACGGAAATGACGGGCGGCCATGGCATGGGCTGTAATCTCGTTCTTCACGATGTCGGCGCCCACCATGATCCCGGCCAGCCGCCTGCCGCTTCCGGTCGTGCCCACGCCGTTTACGGGCACTTCACCCAGGGTGCCGTACATTGTCACCAGCGACCGCTGGATGGCATCGATGGGGCCTCCTTCGGTACGCATGTACGAGTTGTAGACGAGGTTCTTGTTCTCGTCGATGAGGGCCAGTTTGGTAGTTACGCTGCCGACGTCGATGCCCAAAAAGTAGCCCATAATGACCTCCCAAAAGGCTTATTTTCCCCTGTTTCAAGGTGAAGCCGTTATAAAGTAACCCTGCCGACGACCGGCATTGAGCATTTGAGCATTGAGCGTTGGGACTAGAGGCATTCCTGTTCAGGAATGCGCTCAGTGCACCCGACCCTCTAGCACTCAAGTAGGGGAGTCAAGTTGCGGTAGATCTAACCTTTTAGCGTCTGGGACTAACATTTAGCTTTGGAGTTAAATGACTCTTCGAATTGAGTGCTGGGTCTTGCGGCGCGCGGTCCTTGAGGATGTCGAGGAAGGCCTCGACCCGCGTTTCAAACCCGGCTTCGCCCGTCTGGTCGGTGATGATGAAAGTCAAAACGGGTATGTCCAGTTCCTGCGACATCTTCACCATGATGTTTTGCGCCACGATTTCGGGCATGCACGTAAAGGGCATCAGGTGGATGATCCCGTCGATGCCCTCGCTCCCGGCCAGGGCCGTCAATCCCACGCTCTTGTGGCCGTGACCGCCGGGGTCCGTGCCGAGGTAGCGGTTGGCCGCTTCCTTGATGACGTGTTTTCTTTCGGTGGCTTTCCGTGTCGGGAAGAGATGCTGGTGGAACCAGCTCGTCGCCGAAATCTCGCGGTCCACCCAAACGCGGGGATCTTCGTAGCGCCCGAGCATCTCCTCCAGGTGGTGGTTGACGTAAGCCTCGAGCACAACCCAGATTTCCCCGACGATGCGCACCCGGACCGGGTTGGTGTCCTCCAGCGGGATGGCCGCAGCCGCCTCGCGGAAATCGCGGGCCAATCCCCAAACAGTTTCGGTGAGCGAAGCGTTTTCGATGTCCCTGATAAAGCGCCGGAAGAGTCTGTCTACCGCCCCGCGCTTGCTTTCAAAGGCCCGGATACGGTGGCATATCCGCTCGGCTTCGTCGATGGCCGCCATTTTGTGGTAGCCGAAGTAAAGCGCACGCAGGATCTTGAGCCAGGAAGCGTCCTTGGTTGTCCTCTTGATAACCGAGCGGAAGTTAGACCAGCGCTCGCCGAGCGGGAAGGGGGAATCGATGATCAGCATGTTGAAGTCGTGGCCGATTTTTCTCAACAGCTGGTCTTGGATCTGGGCGTACCAGCCGAGACGGCACTTGCCCTTGCCGCCGACCATCAGGATGTTGGTGGCCCCGTTCTGCAGCAGCCAGCGCATCTGCCCCAGCGTGATGGTGAACGGTAGGCAGACGAACTCGGGGGCCAGTTCCTTGCCCAGTTCGAGGATTTCCTTGCTGGCGTGCGGCGTCTTTAACGACTTGATCCCGCATTCGACAAGGGCGGAACGGATGGCGACGTCGAGGTGCCCCATCGTCGGCATGCCGATAATAAACTCCTCCGCGCGGACGCCGGGGACTGTCGCGGCCGAAACTTCGAGGGGCCGGTTTTCGTCGGGCCGGCCGGCTGTTTTCAGCGACTCCAGCGGCTGCACGTCCATAAAAGCCTCGATCCGCGTTTGCAGGCCCGCTTCCCCGGTGTGCTCGTCGACGGTCAGCAGCAGGAAGGGCACGCCGCGCCTGGCCGCCTCGTCTTCGACATAGCCTTCGATCACCGATTCCGGGCCGCATTCGAAGGAGCCCACCAGGACAAGTTTTTGCACAAGGTTGTTGCGGAGCAGGTACAAGGCGGCCCCCAGGATCCGGGCTTCGAAACTCCAGAGCCGTTCGCCTTCGAGGAGCCCCGCCACCTGGCGCCGCGCCTCGGCCGCCGGGACCATCTCCGCCGTAATCACTTTGCCGTAATCGCGAAAGCTCTTTAAAATGTCGATGGTGAAGGTGTCGTAGAGGATATAGGGGTGGCCGATAACGCCGACCCCCGGCGTGTCTTGAGGATGCTCGCGCCGGCAGGGCTTTTGGCCCCTGAGGTAGGCGAAGGCTTCGGGACCGGTAAGCCGCTGGTCGACGCAGGCGAGCTCGTACAAGTCCTGCGCCCGCCAGGCCTCGCGCAGCGCCTGAAGGACCCGTTGGCGGCCCACGTTGAAAGAAGACCCTATGCGGACGAAGCTTTCCTTCCAATTGTCCCTGTTGGCGAACAGGTTGATCTCGGGGATATGTATCTTGATTTTTTTGCTTAGCGCGTGCTTGACCATGTAGGGCACGCCGATAAACTTCGGGCAGCAGAAGTTTTTGGGCTCCATGCTGACCAGGCAGGGCACGAGCAGCTGTTTGTGGCCCGCGTCCAGGAGTTCCTGGGCGTGCGCGAAAAGCAGCTTTACGGCCAGGCAGGGTTCGTCGGTCGGGCAGACCTCCATCTTGTTGAGGGTCTGCTTTGTCGTCGGCGGAGAGACGATCAAGTCAACCCCGATATGTTCAAAGAAAGCGGCAAAAAAGGGGTAAAGATAATAATAGGACATTGCCCGCGGCATTGCGACAGTAGGCATCTCAGACCACCCTTAACTATCTCATCCGCTATAGTATGCCCGAATCAATTTGCCGATACCAGCAACATGTATTTTCTTACCTATTGGTAGGGTAACAGAGTTTACCTATCTCCGTCAATTTGGCTGTATGATTTTGTACGGCTAAGAAGGCTGGGAGTCCGTCGATGTCAAAATATAGGACAGGATTCCGATGGGGGAGCGAGTTCATGGCCGATCCCTTTGCGTTTGCCATCCAGTATCTGAAAGGCGTGGGGCCGTCGCGGGCCAGGCTTTTGGCCCGGCTCGGCGTGTTCACCGTCGGCGATTTGCTTTATTACTTCCCCCGCAGGTACGAGGACCGGCGGGTCGCCTCCAGGCTTGTTCCGGAAATGGTCGGGGAGATCGTTACGGCTTCGGGAATCGTGCTCGGCGGTGAGGATTACCAGCCGAGACGCGGGCTCAAAATCACCAAGTTCGCGCTTGACAACGGTACGGGGGTCTTCTACGCCACCTGGTTCAACCAGCCTTACGTTTTTCAGCAACTGCGCAAGGGCACACGGGTTTTTGTCGTGGGGAGGCTGCGCCGCTTCCTGAACAGTTACGAGATTGCCGTTCAGGAACACGAGGTCGTCGAAGGGGATGACCTTCTGAGTGCCGGGCGTATCGTTCCGGTCTACGCCTCAACCGACCGGCTGCCTCAGAAGACGTTGCGGCGGATTATCCGTCAGGCGCTTGACGAGTGGGCGCCGTCCATTGGGGAAACCCTTTCCGATTCCTTCCTGGAGCGCTACGGCTTGCCGCGTGTGCCCGAAGCGCTGGAAGTGATTCATTTTCCGTCCTCCCTGGAAAAAGCGGCAGCAGCGCGGCGCCGTTTCGCCTGCGAGGAACTGCTTTTGCTGCAGCTGGCCCTGGCCAGGAAACGGCTGGGCATCGGGGCCCGCGTTAAAGCACACCGCCACGGGGAGGACGGCCCGCTGGTGGCTGGCTTGCTGGAAGGGCTGCCGTTCACGCTTACCGGCGCGCAGAAGCGGGTCTGGCGCGAGATATCCCTGGACATGCAGCAAGGCCGGCCCATGCAGCGTCTCCTTCAGGGGGACGTGGGTTCCGGGAAAACGGTCATCGCTGCGCTGGCGCTGCTGAAAGCGGTGGAGAACGGGCATCAGGGGGCCATGATGGCGCCTACCGAGATCCTGGCCGAGCAGCACTGCAGCCGCCTGCGGGAAATGCTGGGGCCGCTGGGCGTCAAGGTCGGCTATCTTGTGGGGGGGCTGAGGCCGGCGGAGCGCAGGGCCGTTCTGGATGACATCGCTTCCGGAGCCGTACAGGTCGTCGTGGGTACCCACGCCCTCATTCAGGACGAGGTAAGGTTCAGGCACCTGGGCCTGGTCGTAATTGACGAGCAGCACCGGTTCGGGGTCAGGCAGCGGATGCTGCTGCAGGGCGCGGGACACATCACCGATACCTTGGTAATGACCGCGACGCCGATCCCCCGCACCCTGGCCCTGACTCTTTACGGCGACCTCGATGTCTCTGTTCTGGACGAGATGCCTCCCGGCCGCCTGCCCGTTAAAACCAGGCTGGTCGCCAGCAGCCGGCTCAACGACGTGTGGGGTTTTGTAAGGCGCGAAGCGCGCGCCGGGCGCCAGGTTTACGTCGTCTGCCCGCTGGTTGAGGAATCCGAGAGCCTGCAAGTCCGGGCCGCCTCCGAGCTGGCCGAGCGGCTGTCCAAAGAGGTCCTGCCGGACTTGCGCCTCGATCTCCTGCACGGGCGCATGAAGGGCAGGGAAAAGGACGCCGTCATGCAGCGCTTCCGCTCGGGGGAAACACAGGTCCTGGTGGCCACGACGGTCATCGAGGTGGGCGTCGACGTACCCGCCGCCAACACCATCATTATTCTCGACGCCGAGCGTTTCGGGCTGGCCCAACTGCACCAGCTGCGCGGGCGTGTGGGGCGCGGCAACGAGCAAGGCTGGTGCCTCCTGGTTTCCGACGCCCGCACCCCGGAAACCCGCGAGCGCCTACAGGCGTTGTGTTCGACGACCGACGGCTTCAAACTGGCCGAAATAGACCTGCAACTGCGCGGTCCCGGCGACTTTTTCGGGACCCGCCAGTCCGGGCTGCCCGAACTGAAAGTGGCCGATCTCGGCGACACCCGCCTTATCGCTCGCATGCAGCAGGAAGCCCGCGAAATCCTGCTTCGCGATCCGAATCTTCAAAGCTTTGAAAATCATAGGCTTAGTCAAGCGCTCGTCGCTAAGTACGGCGATTTTTTGCAAGGCCTTGGTATGAGTTGATATCCACTTATTTATCGTGAGTTTCGAACAACAATAATAAACAAACGGTAAACGGCAAAAGCGGTCGTTGACGGCGACCGCAACGGAGGTGGAAAGCGTGAAAAAGACCGTGTCTTTGCTCCCCGCGGACGGCGAATGCCGTTACGAGCTCGGCTACGAATTAAATATGGATTTTGCAAGATTAAACAAATTTGTAAACAAGGATGAAGAGGTAAAAGACCGAAACGGCGTTAGAAAGTGCTAACATAAAGCCCGGTCTGCGGGCGAATAATAGTATCAGGCTAGTGAATTAAAAATTCGAGGAGGTGTGATAAAGATGCCGAGAAATACCAACCAGCCTGTTACGCCTGGTGCTGCCAGCGCCTTGGACCGGATGAAGTACGAAGTCGCCGCTGAGCTGGGCCTTGCGAACTACGCCCAAATGAATAAGGGCGACCTGCCCAGCCGTGTTAACGGTTATGTCGGCGGCAATATGACCAAAAAGCTGGTGGCTTTTGCCGAGCAGGCGCTGGCCGCCGGCAACATCGGGCAGATCACCGGAGCCGCTCCTCTTGAGACCCCTCAGCAGCGTTAATTTCTTAAAACAGAAAACAGATGCGGTTTGTGAAGAAAGGCATACGGGAGAACAGACGGCGGCCGCCGCTCTGTTCTCTTTTATTCTGTTCCACAGCTATCCGACACCTAATACTACCTTGGCACCTACTGCAGGTAGCTTGCGTATTCTTGGGACGAAACTGTTTTATGCAGGGCGGCGTTCAAAGACCCTGCGATGATTTTGGCGCAGTTCTGGATCAAAACGTCGATTTCTTTGGGTGTAACCATTAAGGCCCCTCCGAAAGGCTGCAGTAGTTGCCCGATGATCGCTTCGGCGTGTTCTTGGGGAGGAATTTGCTGTTGGAAAGACTGATACAGCCTGTTGATCGCTTCGTGGGCGATCAAGGCGGCGTGGACGACGGTGGGAACACCGATGGAGATCACCGGCACACCCATTGTTTCCTGCGTGATGCCCCGGCGTTTGTTCCCCAGCCCGGAGCCGGGCCGGATGCCCGTATTGGCGATCTGAATCGAAGAAGCGATACGCTCCACCGACCCGGCGGCAAGGGCGTCGATAACGATGATCAGAGCCGGTTTGACCCTACTGACGATGCCTTCGACCACTTCGGCCGTTTCCAGTCCGGTGATGCCCAGAACCCCCGGGGCAATGGCGCTGACGGGGCGCATCCCTTCTTCCACGGCTTCGGGGACGTACTCGAACATGTGCCGGGTGACCATAACGGCGTCGACGACGCGGGGGCCGAGAGCGTCGGGCGTGGCGTTCCAGTTGCCCAGGCCGACGATCAGGACGCTGGCTCTATCCGGCAGATTGATCATCGCCGCCAGTTCCTGTGTCATCACCCGGACGATCTCCTGATGGGCCTTGGGATCGGTCTGCCTGATAGCGGGGGCCTCGATCGTGACATAGCGCCCGATGGGTTTGCCCATAGCCTGCGTACCGATGTCGTTGATAATTTCGACGACCGTTACCTGGCCGTTGGTAAAGCTTTTGCGGTTTACCGCGACGCCGGGTATTTCTCCGCCTGTCTGCGCCCGTAAAGCGGCATGGGCCTCAAGAGCCAGGTCTGAACTTACTCCACAAATCCTCATTTGCTTTGTCCTCCCTGATTCTTTGTAACGTTTTTAGGTTGTCTTGACTTACCGGCTTCAATACCCAGTCCGGCAGGAATTTGGCCGCTGCGGGTTAATTGTACCGGCCGGTACTTGCAAAACTATTTTTAAAAAGGGAAAATTGCTATAATAAACTTGTATTTTTCCTGTCAAGGGTGAAATTGCATGCGGGTCATCGGAGGCCGGGCCAAAGGCCGAAGGTTGCAAAGCCCCAAAGGGCCGGGCGTGCGGCCCACTTCCGACCGTGTCCGTGAAGCGCTTTTCAATATCCTTTCTCCGAGGATTGCCGGGTGCAGTTTTCTTGACCTCTGTGCCGGAACGGGAGCCGTCGGCATCGAAGCGTTAAGCCGTGGCGCTGAAAGCGCCACCTTTGTTGAAAAAGACGCCAAAACGGCGTCCCTCATCCGCAAAAACCTTGAAGCAACAGGTCTTGCCGACCGGGCCGCGGTTTGGGTGATGGACTTCCGCCGCGCATTAACGGAACTGGGCCGGAAGGGGCAAAGGTTCAACATCGTCTTCGTTGATCCCCCGTATCGCCTGGGGCAGGAAGACGCGGCTTTGACCGAGCTTGCGGCAGGGAACCTGCTGGTCAAAGGCGGCCTGGTGGTAACAGAGTCGGACAGCAGCCATCTGCCTGCCGCGGAGGTGGAAAACCTTTTTTGCTGGCGGCGGGAAAAATACGGTGACACCACCTTAAGTTTTTACCGGATCAAGGAGGCGTGAGCACGAACGTGCGCGTAGCTGTTTACCCGGGCAGTTTCGACCCTGTCACCAACGGCCACCTGGACATCATCCGCCGCGCCGTGCATCTCTTTGACGAGGTCGTGGTGGCTATCGCGGAGAATTCCCAGAAGGTCCCCTGCTTCAGCACCGCGGAGCGGCTGGAAATGCTCCGGCACGTCCTGGCCGATTTGAAGAGTGTCCGGGTTGACTCTTACCAAGGGCTTACGGTCCGGTACGCCCGGGCCTGCGGCGCCAGGGCCATCATCAGAGGGCTGCGCGCCGTATCGGACTTTGAAAACGAGTTTACAATGGCTCTGACCAATAAAAAGCTGGCACCCGAAATCGAGACGGTTTTCCTGATGACCGAGGCCTGTTACTCGTTCATCAGTTCGAGCGCCGTTAAAGAGGTGGCTTCTTACGGAGGGTGCCTGGACGACATGGTTCCGCCCTTCGTGGCCAAGCTGTTGCGTGCAAAATTCGGCCGGCCGCTGGAATCAGAAAAATAGAAACGTCGCCACTTAAGGAGGAGTCTCTTGTGGAGTTACTGTCCGTGCTCAATGAACTGGAGGAGTTCGTGCAAAACAGTTCCCGTGTCCCTATGACCAGGAAGGTCCTGCTCGACGAGGAGAGGTTGCTGGATTTTCTCGACCGCCTGCGCACCCTCCTTCCCGAAGAGGTGAGGAAGGCCAAATGGGTCGTTCAGGAGCGGGAAAAGGTCATCGCCGAATCGCGGCAGGAGGCCCAGCGCCTGATTGAGGAAGCCCAAAAAGAGATCGCCAAGCGGACCGAAGAAAACGAAATCGTGCGCAGGGCCAACGAAATGGCCGAGGAGATCATCCAGAAGGCCGAGCAGGTATCGCGCGAGATCCGCCAGGGGGCGCGCGACTACGCCGAGGACATTCTGGCAAGGCTGGAGTCCAGGTTTGACCGGATGATGCGCGAAATCGAGGCGGGCCGCAACGAGTTAAGAAACATGAAATAAACGCCGCATCGACCTCAAGGCCAGGCCTGTGCTCGCCAGCAGGAGGGGAAGGGTCAGGGCCAGCATGCACGAAGTCTGCAGCAGCCCGAGCCATTCCATGCCCGGAGCGGAGGCAACCCGGCCGGCCGGGAGCGCCGTGGGGCCGCAAACGGGGAACAGCACGAACGTCAGCAAGGCGGCCAGCGCCGCATGCGCGCAGCGAGTCGCCAGGTAGAGCCACAAGCGGATGTCGGTTGTCGAAATAAAGCCGGCGACCTGGGCCTGGATGGACAGCCCGCTCCAGGCCAGGACTATTTGTACGGCTACAAGTTTTTCCGGTAGGGAAGCGTTGCACTCCGCAATCATCCTCGTGCCGAGGGTCATCTCGAAAACCCCGTAGGCCATCGGCTCAAGGATTTCGGGGCTGAAGCCCAGGGGCAGCAAGGCGGCCCCCAGGCTGCGTGCGATAACCGTCAATACGCCGTAATGACCGAGGAGGCGGATGACGACGGCGAACAGGATGATGTACCCGCCGATGGCCAGGAGCTTGTTGACCGACGCTTTTACGGCGTCGCTCAGGACGGCGCCGGCCGGGCCGTTAGTGCCGATAAAACTAAAAACCGCCCGCGCCCAAAGCCCTGACTTGTAGCCGCTTTGTGTCCTCTCCGAGGGGGCATAGAACCGCATCGCCAGCCCGAGAATAAAGTTTGTGGCATAATGGACCAACAGGAGGAAAGGCCCGACGGCGGGGTTGTGAAACATGCCGACGGCCACGGCCACGAGGACGAACAGCGGGCTGGCGTTATTCGTAAACGCCACCAAGTGCTCGCCTTCCGCCCTGCTGATCATGTTTTCACTACGCAGGCGCGAGGTGATGGCGGCACCGATCGGGTAGCCCGAACTGTAGCCCACGGCCACCGGGAAGGATGCGGCGCCGGGGAGACGAAACAACGGCCGCATCACGGGTTCGAGCAGGACGCCGATGAAATGAACGACCCCGAGGTTCATCAACAGTTCGGACACGATAAAGAAGGGCAGCAGCGACGGGAACACGATGTGCCACCACGTTTGCAGGCCCAGGGTCGCTCCGTCGAAGGCTGTTTTGGGCTCAAGGACCATGGCCAGCACGAGGAAGAGGGCGGCCACGGTCAGAGCGATGCGCTCGCGTACATTGTGCACGGGCAAATTCACCAAACCCTTGTCCATCTTGCTTTTAGTCTATTGGCGCTGCCGGCCCGTTTAGACCAAGATTTTGTTGACAAGGGTAGGGCCTTCCATTATAATAGCTCTGTTGGATTGGGGTGGGTCTGTGTTTCAGATTGATCTGACCGATATTCGCAGCAACCCAGGCCAGGTATTCCAATTCACCTTTGCAGAAAACCTGGAGTCTCTCGAAGGCGAGGGCGGGAAGATCGTCTTCACCGGTCCGGTAACCGTCAGGTTAAGCGTGGTTTACCTTTCCGGGGTTTTCTGGATCGACGGTGCGGTACAGGGTGAGTGCGTCCTGCAGTGTTCCCGCTGCCTCGGCGAGTTCAGGCACCGGATCGACGTCGAACTCCACGAAAAGTACCGCCAGGGAGCCGCACAGCTGGATGATGAGGACGCAGTCGACGAGACCCTGGCCGGAGACATCTTAAACTTGCGGAACTTGGTTAAGGACAGCATCCTCCTGTCCTTGCCCATCAAAACGATATGCAGGGAAGACTGCCGCGGGCTGTGCGCCCGATGCGGCAAGGATCTTAATGAAGAGGCATGCGGTTGTCCCGCCGAAGACATCGATCCGCGCCTGGCCGTACTGGCCGGGCTGCTGAATCCGGCCAAAAAGGGGGTGGAATAGGTGGGTGTTCCCAAGAGGAGAACGTCTAAACAACGTAAGAGAACGCGCCGGGCTCAAGTGATGAAAATAGCTTCTCCGCAGCTTATCCCCTGTCCGCAGTGTAAGGCCCCCGTGATGCCCCACCGGGTTTGCCCGGAATGCGGCTACTACAAGGCAAAAAAAGTCATAAATGATGGAAAATAAGCTTTTGGTGTAACCAAAAGCTTATTTTCTTCTTTTTGTTGCTTTTGTTTACCATCTCGGTTATACTCACTTTTAGGATTTTAGCACTTCCGGGAGGTTTTCCCACTTGCTGCGTATAGCACTGGATGCAATGGGTGGTGACTACGCCCCTTACGAAGTTGTCAAAGGTGCAGAAAGAGCAGTCCAGGAACTCGGCGTCGAAGTGGTCCTGGTTGGGGATGAAGCCAAGATCCGACAGCAATTGACCGCAAGTGCCGGAATAGAAATCGTCAACGCCACGCAAATCATCGAAATGACCGACCATCCCGCCCAGGCTGTACGGCGCAAGAAGGACGCCTCCATCGTCCGCGCCGTCCAACTCGTGCGTGAAGGCAAAGCTGATGCCGTCGTTTCCGCCGGCAATACCGGCGGGGCGATGGCCGCCTCTCTTTTCGGACTCGGCCGGGTGAAGGGTATCGATCGGCCTGCCCTCGTTTCCCTCTTCCCCAACGACCGGGCCCAGACGGTTATCCTTGACGTGGGCGCCAACGTGGACTGCAAGCCTCATCACCTGCTGGAGTTTGCCGTGATGGGAGCCGTATACGCGGAGAAGGTGCTGGGTCTGGCAAACCCGAGGATCGGCTTGCTGAATATCGGCGAGGAGCGCACCAAGGGCAACGAGCTGGTTCAGGGAGCGTACGCGCTGTTGGAAGCGGCCCCGTTGAACTTCATCGGCAACGTCGAGGGCAGGGACCTTTTCCATGGCGGCATCGACGTTGTTGTCTGCGACGGGTTTGTCGGCAACATCATCCTCAAGACCGGTGAAGGCCTGTCGATGTTTATGGAACGCTTCATCAAGCGGCAGGTCGAGAAGAGCGTCCTGTCCAAGCTGTCCGCCCTGGCCGCTTTGGCGACGCTCAAGGAGATGCGCAAGAAGTTTGATTATAACGAGTACGGAGGGGTGCCCCTCCTGGGGGTAAACGGAGTCAGCGTGGTCGCCCACGGCAGTTCAAGAGCCCGGGCCGTCATGAACGCGGTCAGAGTGGCCCGGGATGCCGTGAAAGGCGGCCTGGTGGACTCCATTACTTCCGGGATCGCCGAGGTGAGCAAGAAAGGGGCACGAACGGTTAATGCCTGAACTCCGCAGAGCGGGTATCATAGGTCTCGGTACTTACGTCCCCGAGCGGGTCTTAACGAACCACGACCTGGAAAAGCTGGTGGATACCAGCGATGAGTGGATCAGGGAACGCACGGGCATCCGGCAGCGGCACATCGCCGCCCCCTACGAAGCCACGTCGGACCTCGGCGTCCGGGCCTCGGAAAGGGCGCTGGCCGACGCCGGAGTTGACGCCTCCGAACTGGATCTGATTATTGTGGCCACAGCCACCCCCGATACCATTTTCCCGGCCACGGCTTGCCTGCTCCAGGACCGGCTCGGCGCCGCGCGCGCCGGTGCTTTTGACCTGGCGGCAGGATGTTCCGGATTCATTTACGCCCTCAGTGTCGCTAACCAGTTTGTCAGTACCGGTGTTTACGACCGCGTGCTGGTGGTGGGCGCCGAGACGCTGTCACGGATCACCAACTGGAAGGACCGCACGACCTGCGTGCTGTTTGGCGACGGCGCCGGGGCGGCGGTCGTCGGCCCGGTCGAGAAGGGCGGCATCCTGGCCACGCGATTAGGGGCCGACGGTTCCGGCGGGGCCCTGCTCGACCTGAAGGCGGGGGGGTCAAGGACCCCGACGTCGGCCGAGACGGTCGCTCGGGGATTGCACTACCTGCAGATGAACGGCAGGGAAGTATTTAAGTTTGCGGTACGGGTTATTCCCGAAGTTACCAGTGAGGTGCTGGCCCTGGCCGGCCTGAGGGAAGAGGATATCGATCTCATGATCCCCCACCAGGCCAACGTGCGTATTATCGATGCCGCCGCTAAGCGCCTGCAGCTTTCATCTGATAAAATCCTGGTTAACGTGGACCGTTACGGCAATACCTCGGCGGCTTCCATTCCGCTCGCCCTGGAAGAGGCCGTGCTGACGGGCCGGGTCAAAAAGGGCGACCGCATCGTTCTGGTCGCCTTCGGCGCGGGCCTGACATGGGCCGCGGCGGTCCTAGAATGGAACGGGAAATAGGCGTTGCCCGCAACTGCATATGTGGGCTATAAAAGATTGGGAGGTTGACCGATGATCCGTACAAAGCTATGTGATCTGCTGGGCATAGAGTACCCCGTGCTGCAGGGAGGTATGGCGTGGGTTTCCGACGCCAGGTTGGCCAGCGCGGTTTCCGAAGCGGGCGGTCTCGGCATTATCGGAACGGGTCACGCCCCTCCGGATTTCGTGCGCGACCAGATCAGGAAGGCCAAGGAGTACACGGACAAGCCTTTCGGTGTTAACGTCATGCTCCTTTCGCCCTTTGTCGAGGAAGTTATGAAAGTCATTCTGGAAGAGGGCGTGGCCGTGGTCACGACGGGTGCGGGAAATCCCGGCAAATACGTGCCGGCCCTGCAGGCCAGGGGGACGAAGGTTATCCCCGTGGTACCGTCGGTGGCCCTGGCGAAAAGGCTTGAACGGGCAAAGGTCGACGCCGTTATCGCCGAAGGTATGGAGTCTGGGGGGCACATCGGGGAGCTGACCACAATGGTCCTGGTTCCCCAGGTGGTTGACGCCGTTAAGGTGCCCGTCATCGCGGCCGGGGGTATCGGCGACGGCCGCGGGGTGGCGGCCGCGCTGGCCTTGGGGGCCTCCGGCATACAGATGGGCACGCGTTTTGTCTGCGCCGAGGAGTGCACGGTGCATGCCAGGGTAAAGGAAGCTATTTTAAAGGCCAAAGACCGCGACACCGTGGTTACCGGACGCCCGACGGGGCACCCGGTTCGCTGCATAAAGAACAAGCTGACGCGCCAGTTTGAAGAGCTGGAAGCGCGCTGCAGGCCCGTCGAGGAGTTTGAAAAACTGGGCATCGGGCGCCTGCGCGCCGCGATGGTCGAGGGCGATACAGAGTACGGTTCGGTCATGGCCGGGCAGATCGCCGGCCTGGTATCCGAGATCAAGCCGGCTAAATTAATCATCGAAGAGCTGATGGCCGGGGCGGTTGAGGTTATGCGCCGCCTTGGCGGTATGGCAGGAGAAGGGCGATGAGGATTGCCTTTCTCTTTCCCGGCCAGGGATCTCAGTATGTCGGGATGGGAGCCGACCTCTACAAAACCTTGCCGGTGGCTCGGGATACCTTTGACGAAGCTGATCGCGTATTGGGCATGGCGCTCGGCGATCTTTGCTTCAACGGTCCCAAAGAGGAATTGCAGAAAACGGTCAATACCCAGCCGGCCGTATTAACGACGAGCATCGCCTGTTATCGCGTCCTTTTGGCAAGAGGCATCCGCCCTGACGCCGTCGCCGGCCACAGCCTGGGCGAGTACAGCGCCCTGGTTGCCGCCGGGGCCATACGTTTCAGTGACGCTGTGCCGCTGGTGCGCCTGCGCGGGCAGTTGATGCAGGATGCCGTGCCGCTTGGCACCGGGGGGATGATGGCCGTTCTCGGCCTCGACGAGCAGCGCCTTGAAGAAGTCAGGCGCGAGGCTGCGGCCTTTGGTTTGATTGAAATGGCCAACTTCAATTGCCCGGGCCAGATTGTCCTGGCGGGCGAAACGCCGGCGCTGGAGCAGGCGGTCAAGCTGGCCAAACAGGCCGGTGCGAAGCGGTCGGTGCTCCTGGCCGTAAGCGGGCCTTTCCATTCGTCCTTGATGCGGGGGGCGGGAGAGCGTCTGGCTCAGGTGCTGGAAAGTGTGGAGATTAGTACCCCGGGCATCCCCGTCGTGGCCAACGTCAACGCCTCCCTGTTGCAGGATGCCAACCAGGTACGGGCCGCCCTGGTGCGCCAGATATACAGCCCCGTGCGGTGGACGGATTGCATCCAGCGGCTCCTGGACAACGGGATGGACGCCTTTATCGAGGTCGGCCCGGGGAAAGTCCTTTGCGGGCTTGTCAAAAAGATCGCCAACCGCGATATTATCCTCCTCAACGTGGAGGATCTGGATAGCCTGGAGAAATCAGTTGCGCGGTTACAGGAGGTTGTCTAAAATGTTGCTTAGCGGCAGAGTTGCCATTGTTACAGGCGCATCGCGCGGCATTGGCCGTGCCATCGCCTTGGAGCTGGCGCGCCAGGGCGCCGATGTCGTCGTAAATTACGTCAGCAACGCTGCAGCCGCCGAAGATGTCGTAACGGCTATCGGCCTTCTGGGACGCCGCTCGATGGCCTACCGTGCCGACGTTTCCGACGCGGCCCAGGCGGCGGAGATGGTGGAGCGGTGCCTGAAGGAACTGGGGCGCCTCGACATCGTGGTGAATAACGCGGGCATAACCCGCGACAACTTGGTCCTGCGTATGAAGGAGGATGACTGGGACCGGGTTTTGTCGGTCAACCTCAAGGGAGCCTTCAACCTGTCCAAGAGCTGTTTAAAGCCGCTCCTGAAGGCCAGGGCCGGACGCATCATCAACATCAGTTCCGTGATCGGCCTCAGGGGTAACGCCGGCCAGGCGAATTACGCCGCCGCCAAAGCGGGATTGCTGGGCCTGACCAAGTCACTGGCCAAGGAGCTCGGTTCGCGTAATATCACGGTCAATGCCGTGGCTCCGGGGTTTATTGTGACGGAGATGACCGACGTGCTTCCTAAAGAGGCAAAAGAGAAGATGCTCGGCGAAATCCCGCTCGGCCGGTTCGGCCAGCCCGAGGAAGTAGCCGCCCTGGTGGCCTTCCTTGCTTCGGACGCCGCAAGTTATATTACCGGCCAGGTCATCGCCGTGGACGGGGGCATGGCCGTTTAGAATCCCGGCCCGGCGGTCAAATTGTGTGTAAACCTTGTCTTTATACCATTGTTTTGCATGCCTTCTCCGATCTTTTTCAGGAAGGGGGTGAAAGTAGGGATGAACACATTTGACAAGGTCAAAGAGATCATCGTCGAGCAGCTTGGCGTTGAAGAGGATGAGGTGACTCCCGAAGCTGCTTTCGTGGATGATCTCGGGGCGGACTCGCTGGACCTGGTGGAACTGGTAATGGCTTTTGAGGAGGCCTTTGATACCGAAATCCCTGACGATGAGGCTGAGAAGATCCGGACTGTTGGAGACGCCGTTAAGTATATTCAGGATCGTCAGTAACAGTCTTTCGCCCCCTGGGAGGTGTGGTTTTGCGGGTACGGACAGTAATAACCGGTTTGGGTGTGATCTCCCCTCTGGGGCTGGGTGTCAAAACCTTCTGGGAGGCCCTGGTAGCCGGAAAATCGGGGATCAGGAGAATCACGCAGTTCGACGCGTCGAGTTTCCGCACCCGGATAGCCGGTGAGGTACCCGATTTCGATCCCGTACAGTTTATCGACAAGAAGGAAGCCCGCCGCATGGACCGCTACACGCAATTCGCCGTGGCTGCGACGGGTTTGGCAATCGAAGACGCCGGGCTCGAACTTGACAGCCTGCAGCGCGACCGCGTGGGCGTTATTTTGGGTTCCGGTATCGGCGGGATGCGGACTCTGGAAGAACAAGCCAGGATCCTGTTCGAGCGCGGACCGGACCGGGTTTCTCCTCTCTTTGTCCCGATGATGATCGGCAATATGGCCGCGGCGCAGATCGCCTTGACTTACCGTCTCTGCGGTCCCAACGCTACCGTGGTCACCGCCTGTGCGTCGAGCAACAACGCCATCGGCGACGCCTGCCAGATTCTCCGGCGCGGCGAGGCCGACGTTATGATCACCGGCGGGACGGAGGCGGCCATTACCCCGCTGGCGCTAGCGGGTTTTTGCGCGATGAAGGCGCTTTCCACGCGCAACGACGAGCCGGAAAGAGCAAGCCGGCCGTTCGATGCCGAGCGGGACGGCTTCGTAATGGCTGAGGGGAGTGCTGTCCTTGTCGTGGAGACCGAGGAGCATGCGCTGAAGCGGGGAGCGCGTATCTACGCCGAGATTTGCGGCTACGGCTCCACTTGCGATGCCTACCACATCACCGCTCCCGACCCGGAAGGGACGGGCGCTGCGTACTCGATGGTCAAGGCCATGACCGATGCCGGCATAACGCCGGACGAGGTGGATTACATCAACGCCCACGGGACTTCGACCCCGCTGGGGGACGTGGCTGAGGTCAAGGCGATCAAACGGGCTCTTGGACCCGCTGCGACGAAGGTGGCGGTCAGTTCGTCCAAGTCGATGACGGGCCATCTTTTGGGGGCGGCAGGGGGGATTGAGGCTGCGGCCTGTGCCCTGGCGATCGCCCACGAGGTGATTCCACCGACCATTAACTACGAGCAGCCCGACCCGGAATGCGACCTTGACTTCGTTCCGAACAAAGCCCGTAAAGCTAAAGTGAGAGTGGCCCTTTCCAACGCCTTCGGTTTTGGCGGGCATAACGCCACCCTTGCCCTGAGGCGATACGAGGGACGGTGAAGGTGAATGACGCCGCCGGTCAGCCTGGACGAACTTCAGGCCGGTATCGGTGTAAGATGGGATAACGAGGAACTTTTGCGTGAAGCTCTTACGCACAGCTCTTATTCATTCGAACATCCCGAGGCAAAAAATAACCAGCGCCTCGAATTCCTTGGGGACGCGGTGCTGGAAATACTTATCAGTGACTATCTTTTTACGCTGCTCCCCCACAGTAACGAAGGCGAATTGACCAAGATCCGGGCCACCGTGGTATGCGAGCCCGCGCTTGCTTCGGTGGCGCGTGCTCTCGGCCTGGGCGCGGCCTTGCGCATGGGGCGCGGGGAGGAAATTTCGGGCGGGCGGGAACGCCCTTCCGTTCTCGCCGACACTTTTGAGGCTGTTCTGGGCTCGCTTTACCTGGACCAGGGGCTCGAAGCCGCGCGGCGGTTCGTCGTGGCCCACCTGGGGCCGCTGGTGGAGGAGGTTCTCCGCGGGAGACGCGATCCGGACTACAAGACGCGCCTGCAGGAACTCCTGCAGCGGCGCTCGCCGGAGCCGATCCGCTACCTGATCATGCGGGAGGAAGGCCCGGATCACAACAAGCTGTTTACGGCCGGCGTCGTCTATCGCGGGCAGATCCTGGGGGAAGGGACGGGAAGGACCAAGAAGGAAGCGGAGCAATACGCGGCCAGAGAAGCACTGAGGCGATTTGAAAACGAGCAGCATCATTAAAAACAGCCTACAGGGACGCGATGCGCTCTCGCGGGAGCGCGGGCAGTCCCTTTTTTATGGAGGACGGCATGGGTTTTTTCAGCAAACTGAAGCAGAGCCTGACCAAGACGCGCGAGGCCATCTCCGAGAAGGTGGAGGGCGTCATCTACGGGAAAACGACGGTGGATGAGTACCTGTATGAGGACCTGGAGGACGTCCTCATCCAGTCCGACGTGGGTGTCTCGACCTCGATGGCCTTGGTGGAAAAACTGCGCGAGGCTATGAAAGAGTGCCGGTCCGACGACCCGACAAAGCTGCGCCCGCTCCTTAGGGAGAAGATCGCCGAGCTTTTTGCCGGGGACGGCGTAGCCGAGCTGAATGTCGAGGCGCCTCCCCCGGCGGTGATTATGGTAGTGGGCGTGAACGGGACCGGCAAGACCACCACGATCGGCAAGCTGGCATACTTACTCAAGAAGAGGGGCAAGAAGGTCCTGCTTGCTGCCGGCGACACGTTCCGGGCGGCGGCCATCGAGCAGCTCGAAGTCTGGGGACAGCGAGCGGGCTGCGAGGTCATCAAGCATCGCGAGGGCTCCGACCCCGCCGCCGTGGTCTTTGACGCCATCCAAGCCGCGCGGGCCCGGAAATACGACGTTGTAATCGTCGATACGGCCGGGCGCCTGCACACCAAGTCCAACCTGATGGAGGAGCTTAAGAAGGTCTTCCGCGTGATCGGGCGGGAGGTCCCCGGCGCGCCGCACGAGGTCCTGTTGGTCCTTGACGCAACGACGGGACACAATGCCATTACCCAGGCCGAGATGTTCAAACAGGCCGTGGGAGTTACGGGGGTCGTGCTTACGAAGCTGGACGGGACGGCCAAAGGCGGCATCGTCGTGGCCATCAAACAGGTGCTGGACATCCCGGTTAAGCTCGTCGGGGTCGGTGAGGGCATCGAGGACCTGGAGCCTTTCGATCCCGGGGAGTTTGTTGAAGGGCTCCTCGGATAAGTATTTTGTCACTCTTATCATTATATGGTTCGTTGCAACGGGGCGGGCTTTTAGCCTGCCTTTTCGGTAGTCGTAGTTATGGGATTCGCTGTCGCGAATCCCTACTATCCCGACGACCGACGACCGCTTACCGGCGACCGAATTGGACGTCCTCGCCGGACTTAAACGGGCACCTCGCCTTCGTTTAGTGAATGCTGTTTTGGGAGGAAATATAGGGTAAAGAAACGAATACTAGCAGGTAGCTTAAAACACCCTAACGTTAACTTGCAGAAGGAGGACGCCAAGGTGCCGGTGCACATCGCTGTGATCGGGGGAACCGGGGTTTACAGCCCCGATATTCTGAGTGACGTCCGCGACCAGACGGTCCAGACGAAATACGGTGACGTGACCTTGAAGGTCGGCAGGTTCAAGGACCGCGAGGTGGCTTTCCTGGCCCGGCACGGCAGCGGGCACACCGTGCCGCCTCACCTGGTCAACTACCGCGCCAATATCATGGCCCTGAAGAAGCTGGGCGTGCAGTGCATCCTCGCCACTGCCGCCGTCGGCTCGCTGAACCCGGCGATGAAGCCGGGCGACATGGTTTTCGTGGACCAGTTCCTGGACTTTACGAAATCCCGGCCCCAGACCTTTTTTGAAGGCGGGGAGGACGGCGTGGTCCACGTCGACCTGACCGAGCCCTACTGCCCCGAGTTGAGGGACGTGCTGGCCCGTTCGGCGTGGACGCTGAGGCTTTCGGCACACTCTGGAGGCACGTACGCTTGCAGCGAAGGGCCGCGCTTCGAGACCCCCGCCGAGATCAACATGATCCGCCAGCTTGGCGGCGACCTGGTCGGGATGACCGGGGTGCCCGAAGTCGTCTTGGCGCGGGAAGCCGAGATTTGCTACGCGACGATAGCCATGGTCACGAATTTCGCAGCCGGGATCTCCCCGGCCCGCCTGACCCACCGCGAGGTCGTCGAGGTGATGGAGATTAACGCGGAAAACTTACGCAAGCTGATCATGTACGCCGTGATGGCCATCGACCCCGAGCGCGCCTGCGCTTGCCGCTGGGCCGTGAGCGGGGGCCCGGTCGGCAAACGTTGACGCCCGCAAGGAGTGTGCCTTTTATGGAAACCATGTACTTTAAGGACGGCAAGCTCTTCCTGCTGGACCAGACCAGGCTGCCGGAGGAAGTGACCTACGAGACCTGTGCAACCTACCAGGATGTGGCCGGGTGCATCCGGGATATGAAGGTCAGGGGGGCCCCGGCGATCGGGGCCGCCGCTGCTTACGGCATGGCGCTTGCCGTCCTGGCGAACGAAAGCGCCGACAGGGACGAGCAGACGGCGGCTCTTAAACGGGCTGGCGAGGAACTGCTGGCCACGCGTCCGACAGCCGTCAACCTGCGGTGGGCGGTTGAACGGATGCTGGAGAAAGCCAGGGCTTATACCGGCTCCCCGCATGAAATGGCCGGAGCCCTCCTGGCGGAAGCCGAGGCGATATTCAGGGAAGACGTAACCTGCAACGAACGCATTGGCATGTACGGGCAGGAGCTCGTCCCGGACGAGGCGCGGATTTTGACGCACTGCAACGCGGGCGCTCTGGCCACCGCCGGTTACGGGACGGCCCTCGGGGTGATCAGGGCCGCCAGGCAGGCCGGCAAGAAGATTACCGTCTTTGCCGACGAAACGCGGCCGTTCCTGCAAGGAGCGCGCCTTACCACTTTTGAACTGATGAAGGACGGCATTGACGTCGTGCTGATTACGGACAGCATGGCCGGTTACCTGATGAGCAGGGAAGGCGTCGATCTCGTCATCGTGGGTGCCGACCGCATCGCGGCCAACGGGGACACGGCCAATAAAATCGGCACTTACGGCCTGGCCGTCCTGGCCCACGCTCACGGCATTCCTTTCTATGTGGCCGCTCCCCTTTCGACGGTGGACTTCCGCCTCGAAAGCGGGGATGCCATTCCTATCGAGGAGAGAGCGGAGGAAGAGGTGACTCACTTCAAGGGGCGGCGCGTGGCGCCGGAGGGCGTCAGGGTGTGGAACCCGGCGTTTGACGTTACCCCCCGCCGGCTGATTACGGCGATCATCACCGATGCGGGCGTCATCCACCCACCCTTCAAGGAAGGGCTGGCCCGATTCGGTTAGCAGCAGGCGGTCGTCGGAGTCGGGCTGCTGCCTGACGACCGACGACGAATGGACAGGAGGGACACCGTGGATTACGAGATTCGCAACCCGGAACTCGCCCCCGAGGGCCGGATGAAGATCGACTGGGTGAAGAACCACATGCCCGTCCTTAACGCTATCCGCGCCGAATTTGAGCGGGACCGGCCGCTTGAAGGCGTCAAGGTGGCCTTGAGCATCCATCTGGAGGCCAAAACGGCTTACCTGGCCGAAGTGTTGCAAGCGGGGGGCGCCGTCATGGCCGTGACGGGTTCGAACCCTCTTTCCACGCAGGACGACGTCGCGGCCGCCCTGGTGAAAGCGGGGATCAGCGTCTACGCGTGGTACGACGCTTCACCCGAGGAGTATAACCGGCACATCGAGCGCACCCTTTCCTTCGGCCCGCAGATCGTTATCGACGACGGGGGCGACCTGGCGGCCATGCTTCACGGTGCCCGCCGGGACCTTGCTCCGGGGGTATGGGGCGGCTGCGAGGAGACGACCACCGGCGTGCTCCGCCTTCGCGCTCTCGAGCGCGAGAAACGGCTGGCCTTTCCGATGCTGGCCGTCAACGACGCCCACTGTAAGTATCTTTTTGACAACCGCTACGGCACCGGGGAGTCCGTGTGGTCGGGCATCCTGAGGACCACTAACCTGCTGGTCGCCGGTAAGACCGTCGTGGTGCTGGGCTACGGCTGGTGCGGACGGGGGGTGGCCATGCGCGCCAAGGGTCTGGGGGCTAACGTCATCGTCTGCGAGGTCAATCCCGTCCGGGCTATCGAGGCGGTAATGGACGGCTACCGGGTGATGCCGAGCCTCGAGGCGGCCAAGGAAGGCGACATCTTCATCACGGTTACCGGCTGCAAGGACGTTTTGCGCCACGACCATTTCATGGTCATGAAGGACAAGGCCGTTCTTGCCAACGCCGGGCATTTCAACGTCGAAATTTCACAGCCGGATCTTGCTGAATTGAGCGTAACCCGGAGGACGGTGCGGCGGAACATCGAGGAATTCCTCCTGGCTGACGGGCGCCGGCTTTACCTCCTGGCCGAAGGGCGGCTGGTCAATCTCGCGGCGGGCGACGGGCATCCCGCGGAAATCATGGATATGTCCTTCGCCCTCCAGGCCCTGTCCGCCAGGTATATGCGGGAGCACGCGCGTGAACTCGAAGCGCGGGTTTATACCGTTCCTCCCGAACTGGACCGGCGGGTGGCCGAATTGAAACTGACCTCGATGGGTATCGCCATCGACCGGCTGTCCGAGGAACAGGTCGAGTACCTTTCCGGTACGGCCGGTGAGGAGTAAGGCCGTTGGGCCCGGCGATACAGAAAGCCAGGGAAGACCTGGCCAGGGTCGGGCGCCAGGTGGCCGGGGCGGGCCTGGTGACCGGGACGTGGGGCAACCTTTCGGTGTACGTGCCTGAAGAGGGCGCGGTGGTCGTCACCCCCAGCGGGCTGGGCTACGACCGCCTTAACCCGGGGGACATGGTCGCGGTCGACCTGGACGGGCGGATTCTGGACGGCGCGCTGAAGCCGTCGACGGAGTTGGCCCTGCACCTGGAAATATACCGCGCCCGCGACGACGTCCGGGCCGTGGTGCATACTCATTCGATGTATGCCGCCGCCCTTGCCGTGGCCGGGGTGGAGCTTCCCGTCATTCTTGAGGAACTGGCCCAGGTGATCGGGGGAACGGTGCGGGTGGCCGGCTACGCCATGGCGGGCACGCACGAACTGGCCTTCGCGGCCGTGCAAGCCCTGGGAAGGGTCAACGCCGTTCTCCTGGCCAATCACGGGGTTGTCGGCGTCGGCCGGAGCCTCGATGAAGCCCTGCAGGCCTGCCTGACGGTGGAAAAGGGCGCCAAGGTCTACCTGCTGGCCCGGCAGGCCGGGAAACCCGGGGTGCTGAGCGACGCTGACGTGCGGGCCCTGCGCTCTTTTTTTGTAAAGGCCTACGGGCAGAGATCAGGGGGAGAAAGCTGATGAGACTGCTGCTGCAAGGGATGACCGTCCTGCCCATGACCGGGGCGGAGGTTATTGAAAACGGCGTAATCGGGATTGAAGACGGGAAAATAGCGTTCGTGGACCGGCAGGGCCCCGTATCCGAAAACTTCTTCGCCGACGAGGTCATCGACGCGCGGGGGATGGTCGCCACTCCCGGGCTGGTCAACTGCCACACCCACGCGGCCATGGTCCTCTTGCGCGGTTACGCCGACGATATGCCGTTGATGCCCTGGCTCAATGAAAAAATCTGGCCCATCGAGGCCAAGCTTGTCGCCGAGGATATCTACTGGGGGACGCTGCTGGCCTGCGTAGAGATGATCCGCTCCGGCACTACGACGTTCGCCGACATGTATTTCTATATGGACCAGGTGGCCAGGGCCGTCGAGGAGACCGGCATGCGCGCCTCCCTGGCCCGGGGGCTGATCGGCGTCGCGCCCAACGGAGCGGAGGCCCTGGAAGAAAACATTGCTTTCGTCCGTGAATGGCACAACGCGGCCGGCGGCAGGATTACGGCCATGCTGGGTCCGCACGCGCCGTACACCTGCCCCCCCGACTACTTGCGGAAGGTTACAGCGAAGGCGGAGGAACTCGGCGTGGGCGTCCACATCCACCTGGCCGAAACCAGGGCTGAAGCCGGGGAGATCGCCGGGCGGTTCGGCAAATCGCCCACCGTCCACCTTGCGGAAACAGGATTGTTCGAAGTCCCGGTGCTGGCCGCACACTGCGTCCACCTGGGCGAGCGGGACATCGAGGTGCTGGTTTCGCATCAGGTCGGTATCGCCCACAACCCCCAGAGCAATATGAAACTGGCCAGCGGTATCGCTCCCGTCGCCCGTCTGCTCGCTGCCGGCGCGCGCGTCGGGATCGGCACGGACGGGGCTTCGAGCAACAACGACCTGGACATGGTGGAAGAGATGCGCACCGCCTCCTTCCTACAAAAGGTCGCTCTCGAAGACCCCACTGTTCTTCCCGCGCCCCAGGCGGCGGCGATGGCCACCCTGGGCGGAGCGCGGGCGCTGCACCTGGAAAAGGAGATCGGCACCCTGGAGCCAGGCAAGAAGGCCGACGTCGTCCTCTGGGACTGGAGCGCCGCGCACCTTGCGCCGCAGCACGACGTCTTCGCCCACTTCGTTTACGCCGCCCATGCCGGCGACGCCGATACCGTGATCATCGACGGGCGAGTGGTGATGCGCGACCGCCGGATTCTGACCGTGGATGAGGGTGCCGTCATCGAGCAGGCGGGGCAGTGCGCCCGTCGTCTCGTCAGGGCCGTTGCGGAAGACGCGTCTTAGTTATCGCGCCTCGATTGCGCCGCGCGCAGGCTTGAGGTAAGCTTAGCAGAGGGGGCGATACGATGGGCGAAAACGATCTCCTGTACATCATCGGCATAGGCGTTGCTGTTATCATTCTCCTGCGCGTGATCAGGGGCGGCGGGTGATGCGGGTAGCGGCACCTGGATGGTGCTACTGTAAAGCCGGCCTCCACGTGTCTGTTATAGGACCTGTGGGGGCCTGTTTTATTCCGGGCCAAGGGCATAATACCATTCATAAAGGCTCACCCAGCGAGGAGGAGTTTCATGCAGGAAGTCAGACTGACCGGCGGCCGGCCGCACCGGGTCCTGGCTGGCCACCCCTGGGTCTACCGGACCGAGGTGACCGGGATCCCCGGGGACCTGGAGCCCGGCGCCATCGTCGACGTGCTCGACGACCGGGGCCGTTTCGTCGGGCGCGGCTACGCCAATCCTGCCTCGCAGATTTTTGTCCGCATCCTTACCCGGCTCAAGGACGAAAAGGTGGACAGGGCCTTTTTCCGCAGGCTGCTGGAAACGGCCGTCGCCTACCGGGAGATGTTCGTGCATGACACCACGGCCTACCGCCTGGTGAACGCGGAGGCCGACTTTCTTCCTGGGCTGATTGTCGACCGTTACGGGGACTACCTGGTCGTGCAAACGCTGGCGCTGGGCATCGCCCGCCGCCAGGACCTTCTGGCGGATCTGCTGGAAGAGCTTCTCCGGCCGAAGGGGATCTACGAGCGCAACGACGTCAGCGTCCGGGGCCTCGAGGGGCTGGAGCAGGTCAAAGGCCTGCTGCGGGGCACGCTGGAAAAGCCTGTTGTCGTGGAGGAGAACGGCATCAAACTGGTCATCGACATCGAGGACGGGCAGAAAACGGGCTTTTTCTTGGACCAGCGCGAGAACCGCCTGGCTGTCCGCAGCCTGGTTAAGGGCGCCCGCGTACTCGACTGCTTCTGCTATGCCGGGGGGTTCGCCGTCAACGCCGCTGTGGCCGGGGCCCGGGAAGTAGTCTGCGTGGACGTTTCCGCCGGCGCCCTGGCCTTGGCCAGGGAACACGGGCGGATCAACAACGTCGAGGAACGCATGGCTTTCCGGGAAGGGAACGGCTTCGACGTCTTGCGCGACCTCGCCGCCGAAGGGGAGCGGTTCGACGTAGTGATTCTCGACCCCCCGTCTTTCACCAAGTCAAAAAGCGCCGTCGAGGGCGCCCTGCGCGGTTACAAGGAGATCAACCTGCGGGGCCTGAAGCTCATCCCGCCGGGAGGGTTTCTCGTCACCTGTTCCTGTTCCTACCACGTAACCGAAGACCTGTTTACCGCCGTTGTCGCTGAGGCCGCCCGAGACGCCGGGCGGCAGTTGCGCCTCGTCGAGTTCCGCAGGCAGGCCAAGGACCACCCGATGCTGCTTTCAACCCCCGAGACCTATTACCTCAAGTGCGGGATTTTTCAAGTCTGGTAACAAAAGTAAAGCGGGCGCCGGGATGGACGGCTGCTTTTTGACATTACCGGCGGCTAAAGACCGCTCCCAGGCCTTTGGCGGCTAGCCCGAGGAAGCTCTTGCTGCGGGACAGGACGTCCTCGATGGCGTCCACCGTGCGGTCGATCTGCTCCTTGGTGACCGTAAGCGGCGGTTCGAGGCGGATCACGCTGGGGTTATTCAGGGTGTACACTGTGGCGATGCGGTGTCTGTTGATGAGTTCCACGGCCAGCAGGGTAGCTATGTATTCCTCCGCAAGCTTGTCGAGCACCCCGAAGGAGAGCTTGTTCACCAGGCCGGTGCCCTTGTCGCTCAGTTCGAGCCCGATTAAAAGCCCGCGGCCGCGCACGTCCTTGATCACCTGGTACTTTTCTTTGAGCGCTCGCAGCCGCGCAAGGAAGTACTCGCCCTTTTCGCGGGCCTGTTCAATCAGTTTTTCGTCCTGGATGATCTCGAGGGTGGTTATCCCTACCGCGCAGGCGATGGCGTTGCCCCAGTAGCCGCCGAAGGTAGAGCTGTGCATGATGGCCCTGTCCAGGGAACCGTAAGCCTTGCGCCAGTGCTGGTCGAGAGTGACGTAGGCGCCGGCGGCCACCATGCCGCCGCCCAGGGCCTTGGCCAGGCAAAGGACGTCGGGAACGACGTCCTCCCACTCGCAGGCGAACATCTTGCCGGTCCGTCCCAGGCCGGTCTGCACCTCGTCCGCGATCAGCAGCGCACCGTGTTTAGTGCAGAGCTCGCGGGCTCCGGCCAGGAAGCCGGGCGGAGGGACGATGACGCCGGCCTCCCCCTGAATGGGTTCGACGATGAAGGCGGCGACGTTGCCGCCGGCGAGTTCCTTTTCCAGGGCGGCAAGATCACCGTAGGGTATGGCGGCGGTCGGCTGAAGGAGGGGCTCGAAGGGCTCGCGGTACTTTGTCCGCCCCATTACGGAGAGGGCCCCAAAGGTCTTGCCGTGAAACGCCCCGTGGCAGTAGACGAACTTGGGGCGGCCCGTTACGGCCCGGGCCAGCTTGAGGGCACCCTCGACGGCCTCCGCCCCGCTGTTGCAGAAGAAAGTGCGGCAGAGGTTTCCGGGGGTGACCCTGGCCAGGTTATCCGCCAGGGCGGCCGGGAGATGTTGCATGGCCGTCTGCATGATCTTGGGATACTGCTCGACACGCCTGACGGCATCCAGGAGCCGGGGGTGGTTGTGCCCCAGGCTCACCGAACCGTAGCCGCCGACAAAGTCAAGGTATTCATTGCCCTGGACGTCGTAAAGAACGCAGCCCTCGGCGCGGACGTACTGGCGGTCGAACCGCAAGGCCGCCTCGGTGGCGGCCATCGAACCGCTAAGGTAGGCCTTCGACTTCTCGATTACCTCGTTCCTGCTCAGTTGCAGGGCTTGTTCCAGTCTGATCAGCTGCATGGACGATACCTCCGTAATGCTCAATGCACCTGTATTGACAGGCCGATCAATCTACGGCTTTTGGAATTATAAGCATATTCTAACTCTTCAGCCGGCACACGGCAAACTGTTTCGCCATGCGTTTCGCGGCTTGACCTGTTCCATCCTTCCTCCGGCGGCGAATCAAAAGCTTGACAGTCTGGATCGGATTGCATAAAATCAGCCTGTAAAGTAAAATTGCTTGATAAACAATGTTGAACGAAAGAGTACGCATCAGCCTTTTATATGATTTTTACGGGCCCCTGCTGACCGATCGGCAACAGGCGGTGTTTGAGCTCTATTACGAGCACGACCTTTCGTTGGGGGAGATCGCCGGGCAATTCGGGGTCACCCGCCAGGCCGTGCACGACATCCTGCGGCGGTCGGGCGAGATTTTGGAGGAGTACGAGCAGAAGCTCGGTCTCGTCGCTCGGCACCTCGAACGGCGGGCCGCCCTCGGAAAGGCGCTGGATCTGCTGGCAGGGAGCAATGAAGAACAGTCTGTCCGGGTGCGCGAGATTTTGGAGGAAGTGCTCAGAGAAGATTAAGCGAGGTGAGGTGCCTTTGGTATTTGCCAGCCTGGCGGATCGACTGCAGGGTGCCTTTAAGAAATTAAAAGATAAAGGTAAGCTGACCGAGGTCGACGTCAACGAGGCCTTGCGGGAGGTCCGCGTGGCCTTGCTCGAGGCCGACGTAAACTTCAAGGTTGTTAAGGATTTCGTCAACACCGTACGCCAGCAGGCTATCGGCCAGGACGTCATGTCCAGCCTGACGCCGGCCCAGCACGTGATTAAGATCGTCCACGACGAGCTGGCCCGCCTTATGGGCGGCCAGAACGCGCGCCTCAACGCGGCGCCCAAGCCCCCGACGGTGGTAATGCTGGTGGGGCTGCAGGGTTCCGGCAAGACGACCACCTGCGCCAAGCTGGCCAACCTGCTTAAGAAACAAGGGCGGCGCAGCCTGCTGGTGGCCTGCGACATCTACCGGCCTGCCGCCATCAAGCAACTGCAGGTGCTCGGGAGCCAGCTCGACGTTCCGGTATTCACGCTGGGCAGCGACAGCGCGCCGGCTATCGCCGAGGCGGCCATGGAGAGCGCGCGGAAGGGCGGCTTCGACTTTGTGATTGTCGACACCGCCGGGCGTCTGCACATCAACGAAGAGCTGATGCAGGAACTCGAGCAGATCAAGCAGCGCGTCAAGCCGCACGAGATCCTGCTCGTAGTCGATGCGATGACCGGCCAGGACGCCGTGACGGTGGCCGAAAGCTTCCACCAGCGCCTCGGATTGGACGGCGTGGTCTTAACCAAGCTGGACGGCGACACCCGCGGCGGCGCGGCGCTCTCGGTCCGCGCCGTCACCGGCTGCCCCATCAAGTTCGCCGGCATTGGGGAAAAACTCGACGCCCTTGAGCCGTTCCATCCTGACCGGATGGCCGACCGCATCCTGGGCATGGGCGACATGATGACCCTTATCGAGAAGGCGCAGGCCGCCTTCGACGCTGAGGAGGCGGCCCGGCTCCAGCAGAAGATGCGGAGCGCCGACTTCAGCCTGGAGGACTTCCTGGACCACCTGCACCAGTTCAAAAAGCTGGGCCCGCTCGACCAGGTGCTGGGAATGATCCCGGGGTTTTCTTCCATGACGAGGAAGCTTAAGGACCTGAAGTTTGACGAGAAAGAACTGGTGACGGCCGAGGCGATTATCAACTCCATGACGCCTTACGAGCGCCGGAATCCGGACCGCATTGACGGCAGCCGGCGCCGGCGCGTGGCCCGCGGCAGCGGAACCTCGGTGCAAGACGTAAACAAACTTTTGAAACAGTTCGAGCAGACTAAAAAGATGCTTAAGCAGTTCAGCGACTGGGGAAAGTCGGCCAAGAAGGGCGGCAAGAGGAGGTTCCCGAAACTGCCGTTTATGTAAAAGTGTTTGGGTTTTCTTAATGCCTTGGTTGGCAATATAAAGCATGAGACAGTGAAAGGAGGTGACAATGGTTGGCAGTTAAGATTAGGCTGAAGCGCATGGGCGCCAAGCACGATCCCTACTACCGTATTGTTGTGGCCGACGCCCGCTCCCCTCGTGACGGTCGCTTTATCGAAGAAATCGGTTTTTACGATCCTCTGGGCAAGAACGAGCAGCTCAAGATCAATGAGGAGAAAGCCAGGGCCTGGATGGCGCAGGGCGCCCAGTTGACTGATACGGTGAAATCGCTCTTTAAGAAGGCCGGCCTTAAGTAAAGTAGCCCGGGAAAGGGGATAAGCCGTGGAAAGACTAGTCGAAATCCTAGCCAGGGCCCTTGTGGATAAGCCCGATGAGGTCAACGTGCGGGTTGTCGAAGGCGAGGACGGGATGGTCATTGAACTTCGCGTAGCCCCTGAGGATATGGGCAAGGTGATCGGTAAACAGGGCCGGATCGCCAAAGCCATCAGAACCCTCGTTAAGGCATCGGCGACCAGGCAGCGCAAGAGGGTAACCGTGGAAATAATTTAAGGGGGCCGTCGCCCCCTTAACCCGCGGTTGGGGAGGTTTAATTTTTGGACAGCATTGTAATTACACGCCCGGTTACGGTCAAGGTGATCTTGACCGAGGAGTACCGCAACGACCTGCTCAAGCAGTGCGACATCACGATCAGGAAGAACGACATCGAGATCCAGCGGCTGGAGTTTCAGTTGAAGAAAGCCCTTGCCGAAGCAGAACCCGCTCAGGCCGCCCAGATCCGGCACCAGTTCGACCTTGAGAAAAAAAAGCGCATTGAGAGCAAGCAGAAAATCGCCGAGCAGGTGCAGGCGCTCAAAGACCTGCCCCTGGGAACGGAACTGATCCAGGGGCGCGTCGAGAGCATGGTCGAGGTCCGGGTGGGTGACGACTGGCGCAAGCTGGCCATGGTCGAGGTCGTCGTTAAGGACGGCAAGGTGGTCGAAATCCGCGAGGGACAGTGGGGAGAGTCTCCGCCGCAATGAGCGGGGAGTTAATCGCCATCGGTAAAGTGGTCAACACGCAGGGCCATCGCGGGGCCGTGCGCGTTTTGCTGCTTACTGATTTCCCCGAACGGTTTCTCGAACTCGATTCTGTGATCCTTGTTCAGGGAGAGCGGCAGACGGTGATGCACGTCGAGCAGGCGAGCCTTCACAAGGCTTTTGCCGTTCTCAAGTTCAGGGAAATCGAGGACATGAACGGCGCGGAGGCCGTCAAGGGGGCCGTCCTCAAGCTCCCGCGCGAAAAGCTGGTTCCGCTGCCCGACGGCCGGTACTACATCTTCGATATCGTGGGGCTCGACGTGTTTACCGTGGACGGCAACCTGCTGGGGAAGGTCAAGGATGTCCTCCAGACGGGGGCCAATGACATCTACGTCGTCGCCGGGACCGATGGCAAAGAGGTTCTGATCCCCGCTTTGAAGCAGGTGGTGCGGGAAATCGATCTTGAGGGCCGGCGCATGCAGGTCGATCCTCCCGAGGGGTTGCTGGACTGATGATCTTTGACGTGTTGACCCTGTTTCCGGAGATGTTCGAGGGCCCGTTTCAGGCCAGTATTCTGAAGAAAGCCCGGGAGCGGGGACTCCTGGAGATAAACCTCTTCGACATCCGCGACCACTCCCGGAACAAGCACCGTACTGTCGACGACACGCCTTTCGGCGGGGGCGGCGGAATGGTGATGAACCCGGAGCCGATCTGCCGGGCGGTGGAACACGTTCGTTCCCTGCGTGGGGAGACATGCGGCCCGATTATCCTGATGTGTCCGCAGGGAAGGCGGTTTACCCAGGGCGTAGCGCGGGAACTTGCCGCTCGCGATCACCTGGTCCTGGTCTGCGGGCACTACGAGGGGGTCGACGAGCGGGTCAGGGAGCTGATCATCGACGATGAGATATCGCTCGGCGATTTCGTTTTGACCGGGGGCGAACTGCCGGCCATGGTCATCGTGGATGCCGTCGCCCGCCTCATCCCCGGGGTGCTCGGCGAGCCCGGCGGCGCCGAGGACGATTCCTTCGCCAGCGGCCTTCTCGAATACCCGCATTACACGAGGCCGCGTTCCTATGCCGGGCTCGACGTCCCCGGCGTGCTCATCAGCGGGCATCACGGGGCCATCGCCGGGTGGCGGCGGGAAGAGGCACTCATACGCACATTGGCCCGGCGGCCGGACCTGTTGCAGGGCGGAATGACCGCCGAGGACAGGGATTTCCTGCGCAGGCTGAGGGAAAAGATTGACGCCCTCTTGCCGGACTGAGGTGGGAAAACCTTGCAATCTCTCGGAAACGTGTGGTAAAATACTTGATAGTTGTGATTGAGAAACTAAGGAGGCAACACCGATGAGTCTTCTGCGATCCGTGGCTGAGGAACAGATGAAGAAAGACATCCCTCCGTTCCGGCCCGGTGATACGGTACGCGTCCACGTTAAAGTTGTTGAAGGCAGCCGCGAGAGAATCCAGATTTTTGAAGGGGTGGTCATTCGCCGTCGCGGCGGGGGCCTCAACGAGACCTTTACGGTGCGCCGGGTTTCTTATGGTGTCGGCGTGGAGCGTACTTTTTTGCTTCACTCGCCCCGTATAGACCGCATCGAGGTGGTGCGGCAAGGGCGCGTCCGGAGGGCGAGGCTTTACTACCTGCGGGGATTGCGCGGCAAAGCGGCGCGCATCAGGGAGAGAGACAGATACTAGAGACGGGGGACTGCAAGGCAGTCCCTTTTTGACATTACGACTGGGAGGAGTAATGTTGTTTAAAGTCGATCGCCAGCGCGGTTCGGTTCTTGGCGAGCTGTTCGAGTCTTTAGCCATTGCCGTAGTCCTGGCCGTGATTATCCGCCTGTTTATCTTTCAGCCCTTTTTCATTCCTTCCGGTTCTATGGAGCCGACGCTGATGACGGGCGACCGGATCATCGTTTCCAAGTTCAGCTACCACTTCAGCGAGCCCAAACGGGGCGACGTCATCGTTTTCAAATACCCCAAGGACCCGAAAAGGGCCTTCGTAAAAAGGGTGATAGGCCTTCCGGGCGAAACGGTGCAGCTCAAAGACAGCAAGCTGATCGTCAACGGCCGGGTCGTAACGGAAGACTACCTGCCGCCGGGGTTGGAGTTCAGCGATTTCGGCCCGCAGACCGTCCCCCGGAACATGCTCTTCGTTCTCGGTGACAACCGCAACAACAGTGACGACAGCAGGGTTTGGGGCTACCTGCCCCGTGGAAACCTCATAGGTAAAGCCGTCTTTGTTTACTGGCCTTTAACCCAGATAGGCCTCGTTAGGTAAACGTTCAGGCGCCCTTTTAGGCTATAGGGCCGCCGACCGGTCGGATGGTGACCAGGATGCCGGTACAGTGGTTTCCAGGCCATATGGCGAAAGCCAGGCGACAAATCAAATCCCAGCTCAAAATCTGCGATCTGGTTATCGAGTTGCTTGACGCGCGGATCCCCTGGAGCAGTCGCAATCCGAGCATCGACGAACTGCTGGGGGCCAAGCCGCGCGTTGTCGTCTTGAACAAGGTCGACCTGGCCGACGCCGCGATGACGCGCCGGTGGGAGAAGATCCTGGCGGCCGGGGGCGATCCCGTCATCCAGGCCGATTCGGTAAAGGGTGCCGGTATCCGCAGCGTGGTCGAGGCCATCCTGTCGATTCCGCAGGAACGGCTCAAGCGTCGCCCGGGCGGGTCCCTACGGGCCGTGGTCGTCGGTATCCCCAATGTGGGCAAATCTTCATTTATCAACCGCCTGGTGGGTCAGAGGGCGGCCCGGACCGGCCGCCGTCCCGGCCTGACGCGCGGGCCCCAGTGGATCCGCATCGGCGGGGACGTGGAACTTCTCGATACCCCCGGGATTTTGTGGCCCAAGTTTGACGACCCGTTGGTAGGGTTGAAGCTTGCGGCTACGGGGGCTATCAAGGAGGAAGTTTTTTCTTGCGAAGAGATCGCCGGCTGGCTGCTCGGGTGGCTTGCCGAAAAGGCCCCGGCCGCGCTGGCGCAGCGCTACGATTTGCCGTCCGCGCCTGCCGATACTGCGGAAGTATTAGGTGCCGTGGGCTTGAAGAGAGGGGTGCTTCTCCCGGGGGGCAGGGTCGACCTGGAGAGGGCGGCTGCGCTGATCATCAAGGACTTTCAGGATGGCCGCCTGGGACGTTTCACGCTTGACGACCCGGCGATGGATGAACGCCGCGGCGGGGATTAAGCGCCTGGCACGAGCCGGTAAAAAACAGCCATAAGCACTAAGCTGTATCCTAAATGCTTGATGCCTAGCTTTTCTCCAGCCTCGTTCGGCACAATCAGTATCGTATATCAGTTGAGTGCTGGGTCAACACTCCCTATATAGCAGCAGTTATTTAGTTGGTTGGTGATTTGGTGGACTTGTCCCGCTTAAGCCTGCAGGAAATAAAAGAGCTTCTGGAAACGCGGGGGCCCGACCGGACTGTCCTGGACGCGCTGGCGCGGGACCCGCGCCAGAGTGCTCGAGTGCTGTACCGGCAATGGGCCAGGCGGCTGGCGCGGGAGGTCAAGGAAGCGGGACGCGTCGAGGAGCTATTCCGTTACGAGTTTCAACTCGTACGGGAGGGCTACGAGACCGTCGCCGGCGTCGACGAAGCGGGGCGGGGCCCGCTCGCGGGACCGGTGGTGGCCGCGGCGGTGGTGCTGCCGGTACCCTGTGTGATTATGAACCTCAAGGATTCCAAGCGCCTTACCCCTGCCCAGCGCGCGCAGGCGGCGGACGAGATACGGAGGCTGGCCGTGGCGTGGGGTATCGGGCTGGCCAGCGTCGAGGAGATCAATGAATTTAACATCCTGCAGGCGAGCCTGCTGGCCATGAGGCGGGCGCTCGCGGCTATGGACGTAAGGCCGGACTGGGTCTTGGTGGACGGCAATCAGAAGATTCCGGGCGTCGGTGTCCCCCAGCGCGCGCTGGTTAAGGGCGACAACACCAGCGCCTCGGTCGCGGCGGCTTCGATCCTCGCCAAGGTTTTCCGGGACGAACTGATGAGCGCCTGCCACTGGCAGTACCCTTTGTACGATTTCCCTTCGCACAAGGGGTACGCCACCCGCGCCCATTACGAGGCTTTACGGCGTCACGGGCCATGCCGCCTGCACCGCTCGGCTTTTTTGCCCGCTCCGCGGCTCTTTGAAGGTGACGGTGAGGCGTAATGACCGATGCCGGACAGAAGGGAAGAACGGCCGAGGACGCCGCGGCCGGCTACCTGCGGAAACAGGGATACGTGTTGCTGGCCCGGAATTTCCGCTGCCGGGCGGGGGAGATCGACATAGTCGCTGCCGACGAGAAGGGCGAACTCGTCTTCGTGGAGGTGAGGGCGCGTCTACCCCTCGGGTTCGGTTCGCCTGAGGAGACAGTGGACGCCCGCAAGCGGACACGCCTGCGCCGCGCCGCCGAGTGCTACCTTCTGTCCCGCCGCCAGGGGCAGCCCCCATGCCGTTTCGATGTGATCGGGGTGGTGCTCGACGAGCCGGGGCGCGTCGTCAGGATCGAACACATCAAGAACGCTTTTGAATAAGAGAAAGAGATTGAGCTACACGAAATACTGGACTTGGGTTCCCGGAAACATTTTGTTAAGGGTTTGGGTGAAAAACTCCCTGGTCTCCTGCATCAGTTCGCGGGGGTACACGTATTTGCCGTATCCAAATTGCCCGCGTTTGTACTGGCGGTCCGCAGGGTCCATGGGCAGGGTTGTTTTCGGGAAGACCTCGAGGATGGTGCTTTTCGCCCGTTCGGTGTAACGGTGGGTGATCAATTCAAAGGTTACGTCTTTTCCTTTCAAGTCGCCACAGGTCCGGCGTACCTGTTCGAAGAGGTCCCGGTAATCGGCGCGCCAGTCACCGTCGAGGATGATCGGAGCGACGATGAAGCCCGAAGGGTACCCGGCATCCAGGACCTTAAGCGTTGCCTTTAAACGCTCACCCAGCGGCGGAGTGGCGTGCTCGTAATTCTTGATGACGCGTTCGCTGTTAATGCTGAAGCGAAAGCGCGTGTGGCCGTTGTGCTGTAAAGACAGCAGGGGTTCAACCTCGGTGTACTTGGTTACGAAACGAAAGCGCCCGCGCGGCTGCGCGGCGAAGAAAAGGATGCTCCTGCGCAACGCCCCGGTATACGGTTCGGTTGGGAGCGGGTCCGACGTGCAGGAGCCCTCAAAGGTGACGACGCTGTCGCTTTCTGCCATGTACCGCCCGGCACGGGCCAGGACCTCGCCGACGTTGACGTACACCTGGACGTAGGGATGCTTGCCGAGGGTGGTCTGCAGGTAGCAGTACTCACAGAAGCCCGTGCAGCCCGAAGCCAGGGGCAGCTGGTAGTCGGCGGACGGCTTGGACGAAAGGAAGGAATCGGTCCCCGCCACGGTCACGACCAGGGTCTTCTTGGCCGCGATGTAGCCCTGTCTCGCGCCGGGAGAAAGACGGGTCGCGATGCGCTGCCGAGGCTTTAAGACGATGACCGGGAAACCCTCTTTTATGAAACGTTCCTTGAGTCGGCGGCCGAGAGGATAGTCCAGGGCTCTCTCGCGGATGAAGACCCGCTCGGGAATGAAAACCACGCTTACACCCCGCAGATTATCCTGCCCGCGGGGGTTCGTTTGTATGAGTCTGCGCGTCAGGCCAGCAGGGCGGCGACGATGCCGACCAGGAAGATGCCGTCGAAGACCCCGGCGCCGCCGATGCTCAGTACATTGGCGCCGAGTTGGCGGAAACGCGGGAGGTTGAGAAGGTCGGCTCCGATCAGCGTTCCCCAGACCCCCGCGATGTAGGCCACCGGCGCCGCGTTTTGCGGAGCCAGGAGAAGGGCGAGGAGCGCGGCGACGATGGGCGGGATGAAGGCGGGGAGGGCGATGCCTACGCCTGGGACGGGGCGGGCCAGTTTATAGGCGACGAAGGTCACGATGCCGGTGGCGACGACGGCCGGCAACAGGGGAGCACGCCCCAGCAGATAGAGGCTGAGGAGGGTCGGGATGACGGCTCCGCCGACGTTTACGGCAATCACCCGTTCCTGGATTTGCGGGGGGAGGTAATACAGGAACGGGAAGACCTCTGCCCGGGGCGGGTCCCCCACTACGAAACGCTCGCGGGATACGGGGATGTTGATCATGCCGCCGATCAGGACCAGGATCAACAGCCACAGAGCCGCTTCCGGGGAGAGACCCAGCTTGGTAAAGGAAAAGGTGGCGATATGGAAGTAGAACACGAGCAAGAGCACGGGCACTAAGAGGATCAGCATTATAACCGGGAATACGCAGCCCATTGCAGTGCCTCCCCGCAGGAAAAGCTGTCCATATCTTAACACATCCCCGCCGGCTCGCAAAGGCCGGCTGCCGCCAGGCCCGGCTTTGTCCACGCAGCCTGTCACCCTCGCGTTCCGGCAAACGAAAAATCCATCTCTTTAAGTCCTTTCGCGAGCTACTTAAGATTATGCTCCCGGGCTTTCATTCAGCACAGCCTGTAAGAAACGGCGCCGACTGGCAGGACAGGCAGCGGCGCTCAACCCTGTCATCATATACTTCAAGGATAAATCCCTGCGGAGGCGAAGGAAGTCCTTCGGAGGTGTTGGAGTTGATCTGTCCGCGTTGCGGCATGTTGGTTTTCGGTTCCTTTGACGGCAGGCAGGAGGTGTGCTGCAAGAACTGCGGCCACAGCATTATCCTGCGGGATTTCATACCGGGGATAAACGATGAAGAGGCGTCGGACACGCCGTCGCCTTCGCGAATGCAGCAAATCCTGGTTTATTTGTGGCACGCTTTCTGGTCGGGGAAAGGATGGCGGGAGAGCTCAATCCTTCGGATTGAACGGTAGCAGACTGTTTCGTCCATCGTTGCGAAAGCGTTCCCGTGCCTATCGGGTGCGGGAAAGACCTTCGGGCTCGGGCGGCAACTCCAGGTGCTCCTCGTTACAGACCCTTTGGCCTGTCGACTGCAGACCTACGGGTTTCGGACTTAGCTCCAGACCTTCTTGTTCGCTGCAGCCGCCCTTACTTTCGTGAAAGGCCTTCGGAGACCTCCATTCCCATTTGTGCCGCTTCAGAGTCGGGAGCTAAGGTCTTACGCCTGTTTTTCGCCAAAGCAAACACCTCTTCCTCCGGAAAAACCTGACGGCATCCCTTCCGGCTTTACTTTGAAGCTCCAGGGTCTGACGTTATAATGCCTTTTTTTGAGCCACTGTACCCGCAAGGCCGTCAGCAATCTGAAATAATAAACATAAGGGATGGGCGGCCCGGAAAAATTTTTCTCCAGATCGTATTTTTTGCAATCCAGATGCCCTTCTAAATTGTCATGTATTACATGTATTATGAGGTGGGTTTTTGGAGATGAGGTGCCGTTTCGCCTTTGTTGTTAGAGCTGACCTAAAACGTCCGAAAGCTGACGGGATTGCCTGACCGGGAAAACCCCGACAAGGGTGTTTTTGTGCTGGTCAGATGTTCCGTCAATTCTTGGATAATTAACACCGTCTATTTCCGGACATTATGGGGTAGCAGTAACAACTAATGACAATTTATCCAAAGTGCGTATTCCGGTCAAATCGACCACTGAATCCGGCCGAAATCGACCACCTGATCCGGCAATGGCAACCACCTGCCGAAGTTAGGGCGGTACCGGTGTGGGGTCACTTACCAGTTGCTTGTTTGACGCCGAAGCAGCCAATCCCTTCCGCATCGCCCTTCATCGTGATCTTGTAAGCCGTATGGACCAAACGGTCTCCGGTCGGATCGGCAAAAGCGGCGTGCCGGCTCTCCACTGGAAGCTGACTGGCGATAATGATAGAATGGGTCTGGTGGCGGTCATCAATGACCTCAAAGATCTCCCGGCAGTCGGTCGCCGAGAAGGGGGCGATGCCTCATTCATCGAGAACAAGGAGATCTATCCTGGCCAGCGTACTCATCAGCTTGGGACAGGAGCCGTCGACCCTGGTCAGGGCCGGATCGGCCAGTAACCGGGGCACCCGGTAGTAGCGGGCTGAAAGCCCCTGCCGGCAGGCAGCATTGGCTAGAGCGCAGGCGATGAAGGTCTTTCCGCTGGTTGGACCGAATGTAGTTATCCGGCGCCGCTTTGCCCGAGGTGGTGGTCGATTAGCCTGGAACAAGTGGTCGATTCGGAATGACTAGACGATTTCAACCGGAACGGGTGGTCGAGTTGATCTGTCAAAAGGTCGGCGTGCGCTGTTTTTGCGTTGGCCCTCTGTTATTTGGAGGCCTAAGAAGTGCACTACGTTACTCCTGACATTGTTGCCTTAGCACTCTCTTGCTCTGTATCGCTTGTCGGCCATACTCCCTTGCTCCAGGAAGGGCGTAACAGGGTCTCCCGAGTTGATGTGCCGTAACGACGTCTAGCATGCCAAGGTCTACGACTCCGGGGAAGCTACAGCAGTCTTGCCATTACGACCGCAGCGGTGTTATCTTCTGCTCAGACCACAGCATCGGCCTTCCCATTGAGGATTTCGAAGCTTAATCCCTTCAGCTTCAGCCTTGCGGCTTATGGCCTGCTATCTCGCTGTCTACGCTTAAGTGCAGAGGTTACCCCCTACACCCCAAGACTCGCTATGGGTGGTTGGCTAGACCTTACCCAGTGGGCTTCGCACCCACTATACGATACGCCCTTTGCTCGGCGCACGGTCCGACCGTTCTCTACTGGAACACGGCTTCCCGGCAAACGGGTCCGAGAAGTAGTCCCTGACCCTGGGGTCGGCCTGCTTCACGCCCATACGCCGCTTTCATCGCCTACTTCTCAGCGATGGGGTTGAACTTCCCGGGCTTCCAGTCCAGCATCAGGAGCGGGGAAACGTCCGGGCGGACAACGGAACCCCCCACGACCTCCCCGACGAACAGCACGTGGTCCCCCGCCGGGTGCGCGGCCACGACGCGGCACTCGATGTTGGCCAGGCAGTCTTCGAGCACGGGGACCTTCACTGCCTGGCCGGGCCGCGTCTTGAGCCCCAAGGCGGAGATCTTGTCCACATTGCGACCGGAGCGGGAGCCGCAGAAATCGGCGACTTCCGCCTGGTCTTCCGTCAGAATGCTGACTACAAATTCCCTGCTCTTCTCGATCAACCCGTAGGTGTACCGCTCCGGCGCAATGGAAAGCATCACAAGGAGCGGCCTGAAGGATACCTGGCAGACCCAGGAAGCGGTCATCACGTTGTGTTTCCCTTCGTGGCAGGCCCCGATCAGAGTGACCGGCCAGGGCAGGAGCCTGACTGCGCGTTTTCCCTGCACTTTCTCACCTTCCGTAGTTCGGGTTGTCAGTCGTTCGAGTCCGGTTCGTATACCGCCCCGACACCGCAAACGAGCACGCCAGCGCGAACCCCACCAGCGCGGATATATCGGCAAGGTTGAAAGCCAACCCTGTTAACGGGATACGCAAATAGTCCACAACGTACCCCGGGGCCAGCCAGTTCGCCGCATTGCTCCCGGTGCCGGCAAGCGTCAGCGTCGCCCCCAGGCTAAACCGCGGGTGCCAGGCGTGGCCCCTTGACAGGTGCGCATTCCGGTGAAATCGGCTACCTGTTCCGGAGTTTCCGGCCGGGGGTCGGACCGTAGCGACGCCGGTTGTGGATAATATACCCAGGTGGCCGGAATCAGTCAAGCTTGGTCATTAATTTGCGCATAGACTCCCCCCTCAGTTCCAGTTCGTAGGCATTGTGCACCAGCCGGTCCAGGATCGCGTCAGCGAGAGGATCGGCCAGGGTGTTGTACCATTGGCTCACCGGCATCTGGCTGGTGATCAGCGTGGAACGGGAGCCAGGTAAAGTTGATCGGAGCTGACAAGCCATCACCGGCAAATTACGACTGGCAAGTTCCAGTGCACGTGTACGAATCGGACAGCAGGCGGGTAGCCGGGGGCTAACCCCTGTTTAAAACATCAATCGACACATGCAAACATATTTTGGCAGGAGTTTCCGGAAGCCAGGAGGAATTAGGGTAGTCAGGAATGGAGGTTCGGTAATGCTTGCCATTGTCCATTCGATTGCCCTGATCGGTCTTGAAGGGTACGTGCTGAGAGTCGAGGTTGACGTCGCCGGAGGGCTTCCGGCGTGGGAGATCGTCGGGCTGCCGGATACGGCCGTAAGGGAAGCAAAGGACCGCGTTAAAGCGGCCGTCAGGAACGCCGGCTTCGACTTCCCCTCGCGCAAGATCACGGTGAACTTGGCCCCGGCCGACATCAAAAAGGAGGGCTCGGCCTACGATCTGCCCATCGCTTTGGGCATCCTCGCGGCTACCCAGCAGCTTTCCCCTGAAAGGCTTCCCGAGTTCGTCTTCCTCGGCGAACTCTCTCTGGACGGCAGCATCCGCCCCGTCAGCGGGGTGTTGCCGTCCATTGCGGCCGTGGCGGGGGACGGATTCCGCAAGGCCGTCGTTCCGCTGGAAAACGCGGGGGAGGCGGCGCTGGTTCCTGCTATGGAAATCTACGGCGCCGAAAACCTTTCCCGTTTGGTCCGGTTTTTGACCGGGGAAGAGGAAATCGCGCCGTTTGTCGTTGCCCCGGCGGCCTTGCTCAGGGACGAAGCCGGCGAAGAGTTGGATATGGCCGACGTGAAAGGCCATCCCGCCGCGAAGAGAGCGCTGGAGGTGGCGGCCGCGGGCGGGCACAACGTCCTGATGGTGGGACCCCCGGGGTCCGGGAAGACGATGCTGGCGAGGAGGGTCCCCGGCATCCTTCCGTCCCTGACTCTTGACGAGGCCATCGAATGCACCAAGCTGTTCAGTCTCGGCGGACTGCTTGCGCCCGGACAGCACCTGGTCGCCAGGCGGCCCTTCCGGGCTCCGCACCACACCTGTTCCAGCGTGGCCCTGGCCGGCGGGGGAAGGGTCCCCAGGCCGGGGGAGATCAGCTTAAGTCATAAGGGCGTGCTTTTTCTCGACGAGCTCCCGGAGTTCCCGCGGGACGCCCTGGAGGCGCTGCGCCAGCCCCTGGAGGACGGGACGATAAGTATTTCCCGCATTTCCGCGGCTGTCACATACCCGGCCGAGATCATGCTTGTGGCTTCGATGAATCCCTGCCCCTGCGGCTATTACGGCGACCTGCAGAAGGAGTGCCGCTGCAGCCCCTTGCAGATTCAACGCTACGTCAGGCGCGTGTCTGGGCCGCTGCTCGACCGGATCGACATTCAGATCGAGGTGGGACGCCTGAATTACGGTGAGCTGACCGGGCAGACCGCGGGGGAACGCTCCGGCGGCATCCGGGCGAGGGTTGAGGCGGCGCGGGCCGTGCAGCGGGAGCGGCTGGCCGGCACGGGCGCGGACTGCAACGCGCGGATGACGGTGCGCCAGATCCGGCAGTTCTGTCGCCTTACTCCGGATGCAGCCGGTATCCTCAAGGCGGCCTTCGACCAGCTGGACCTCAGCGCCCGGGCCCACGACCGCATTCTCAAGGTGGCCCGGACCATCGCCGACCTTGAGGAATGCGAACTGATTGAGGCGGGACATATCGCCGAGGCCGTCCAGTACCGCACGTTGGACAGGAAATACTGGGCTTAATCCAGGCCGAAGAGAACCGGTCATATTTTTTAAACGCAAGTCTATGGCAAAAGGTGGCTGTTAAATGCTTAATGCATCCTGGGCTAAAGGATTTTCGGCAGCGATTACCGTTTGCGATGCCGACGGGATCATCCTTGAAATGAACGACAAGGCCTGCGAGGTTTTTGCCAAGTACGGCGGTAAAGCGCTGATCGGCAGGAACGTCTTGGACTGTCACCCTGAGCCCGCCAGGAGCAAGCTGCAAGAGATGTTAAGAACCCGGAAGGTCAACTGCTACACCATTGAAAAAAACGGGATCAAGAAACTGGTCTACCAGGCTCCCTGGTACGAGGATGCCGAGTACATGGGGTTTGTCGAGGTGATCATTGAAACCCCTAACGAAATGCCCCATCACGTCAGATAATTAAGATGGCCTGGGATTACCGCCCCACAGCTTTCGGGCGTGGGTATAACCCAGGCCATATCAGTTTAACAGCTTAATAGCGTTCCCAACGCATGACTTCAGCCAGCAAGCGTTTACTGGCACGCCCCCTGGAATCGGCGGGATAGCCTAAGGACACCAGCGACACGAGAGTGAATTCTTGGGGAACGCCGAGAAGGGCGCGTACTTCAGGTGCGTAGGCCTTTTTGTCGCCAGCCACCCAGCACGATCCCAGCCCCAGGGCGGCGGCGGCGACGAGCATGTTCTGCGTCGCGGCCGACCCGTCTTCCAGGTAGTACTTTTCGGCATGCTTGCAGAATACCGCGATGCATGCGGGGGCTTCGGCGATGAACTTGCCGTAGTCCGTCAGTGCGGCGACCCGCTCCCGCGTCTCGCCGTCGGTAACCGCAATGAACAGCCACGGCTGCTTATTGTTCGCCGTGGCGGCAAGCCTGCCGCAGTCGACGATCTCCTCCACCAGCTCGCGGGGCACCGCACGCGGCGCGTATTTTCGCACGCTGCGTCTCTTCTTGAGAGCGGCAATGGCGTCCATCTTTTTCCCCTCCTGTATGTGTTATTGATAGTAACCATAACATACCACAGGGGCGTGTTAAAAACCCATTGACAGCAATCCGTTTTACAGATTGCATCAAGTCAAGATCCAACGTCTAACATCCAGCATCTTTTGGCTTGGGTTTGGCAAGACCATCTGGTAAAATGGGTTCCGACGGGGAAAAGGCTATACCGCGAGAGGTGAAGCATTTGGTTTCCGTGTTGCGAAGCCCCGGCTGTGCGTATACCGGCAAACCGCTGAAGGCCGTTATCTTTGATCTGGACGGAACCCTTACACCCGTGCGGAGCGTCTGGCAGTATATTCACGAGCGGCTTGGGACCTGGGAAAGCCAGGGCCTGCAATCGCTTAACGCCTTCCTTGCGGGCAAAATAACCTATAAGGAATTCGCCGAGCGTGATGTCTATGCATGGCGGGGGACGCCGCACGCTATTATTGAATCCATAGTAAACGAGATCCCGCTCCGGAACGGCGCCAGGGAAGTCGCCGGAACGCTCCGCGCTTTCGGCGTGCGGACGGCTATCCTTTCGTCCGGTTTGGATGTCCTGGTGCGGCGGGTCGCGGGCCTTCTCGGGGTGGAACGGTACATCGCCAACGAACTCGGTTTTACCGCAGGCGTGGCGGACGGGCGGGTGACCATCAACGTGGGCTGGGATGGCAAACCCGAACATCTGCTTCCGCTTTGCCGCGCCTGGGGTGTCCATCCTTCAGAGGTGGCCGTGGTGGGGGACGGCGTCGGTGACGCACCCCTGTTTCCCATGGTGGGCCTGGGCGTGGCTTTCAACGCCGCACCCGATGTCGCCTCGGAGGCGCATCTCGCGCTGGAAGGAGACGACCTCCGGGTTTTGCTCCCGGTTCTTTTCGGACGGATGAAAGGAGAGACGGCGGGTGGCATGGCAAACCGTCGAGGTTGAAACCCGGTTGCGCAGCGAGCTGGTTAACGTGACGGCCGAGATCGCGCGCATCGTGACTGAAAGCGGGGTCAGGGAAGGCGTCTGTCACATTTACGTTGCCCACACCACCGCCGGCGTCCTCATCAACGAGTACGCCGACCCTTCCGTGGCCCGGGACATCCTGGCCTTCCTGACGCGGCTCGTCCCGGCGACCGGAGACTACAAGCACGCGGAGGGCAATTCGGACGCCCACATCAAGTCCTTGCTGGTCGGGCCGGCGAAGGCCGTTCCGGTGCAGGACGGGCGCCTCGCCCTGGGGACCTGGCAGGGTATCTTCTTCGCCGAGTTTGACGGGCCGAGGCGCCGCAAGATGCTGGTCAAAGTCTTTGAGAAGTGCGAAGTGGCTAATAAGGCCAAGCCGCCAGGCCCCCCTCCAGGAAGCGCACGTCCTTGAAGCCCAGCCCGTTGAGAATGCGCTGGGCGTCCCAGGCCCGCATGCTGACGGCGCAGTAAACGACGATAGGCTTGTCTTTGGGCAGCTTCTCGTGCATTTCTCTGACCTTAGCGAGCGGTATAAAAGACACCTTATCCCTAAGCGGCGGGATGTTGGAGAACTCCCGGTTGGTCCGGACATCGACCAGGACGAAATCCTGACCCTGGTCGATCATTTGTTTGACCTCGGCGGGCCCCAGCGTCCGCGCCAGGCCGTCCAGCTTGTTGCGCATCGTGTTGGCGGCGTGGTGCAGGACGTCCATGGCCGTGTTGTAAGGCGGGGAGTAGCCCAGGTCAAAGTTGGCCAGCTGGTCCACCGTGGCCCCCATCGAGATGGCTGCGACAACCACATCCAGGCGCTTGTCGCAGTCGCCCGGTCCGACGATTTGCGTTCCCAGAACGCGCCGGGTGTTCTTGTCGACGATGAGTTTGATGTGGACGGCCCGCGACCCCGGATAAAAGTGGGCGCGGTCCCCGCCTGCGACAATAACCGATGCAACGGGGTAGCCGAAGTCCCTGGCCTGTTTCTCTGTTAGCCCGGTCCGGGCTACGGCAAAGTCAAACACCTTATAGATGGCTGTTCCCAGCACGCCGGGGAAGGTCTCGTGGCCCCCGGCCACGTTTGTGCCAATGACCCGGCCGTGCTTGTTGGCCACCGAACCCAGAGGCGTGTAGATGGGCTGCCCGGTGATGATGTTAACGTTCTCCACGCAGTCCCCTCCGGCGTAAATGTCGGGATCGCTGGTCTGCATCCTTTCGTTAACCTTGATGCCGCCGGTCACGCCGATTTCCAGCCCCGCCTCTTTGGCCAGGCTAACGTTGGGCCTCGCCCCGATGGCCACGATGACGAGGTCGACTGCCAGCGTGCCCTTGTCCGTGGTCACCTGCATCCGGCCCCCGGGGGTTTCCTCGATGCGCCGGGCCATTTCCCCGGTGCGCACCTCGAGCTGGTTCAGGCGCAGAGTTTTGGCTACGAAGGCCGCGATTTCGGGGTCCAGGAGATTGGGGGTAATGTGCGCCATCGCCTCGATGACGGTCACCCGCGGCGGTTCCCCGGGGAGGCCTTTGGCCTTGGCCATGGATTCGGCTACTTCAAGGCCGATGAGCCCCGCCCCAATCACGACGACGTTCCTCACATCGCCTGATTCCAGGCGCTTGCGTATGGCAACGGCGTCTTTGATCGTCCAGACGTGGAAGACGTTGGGGAGATCGGCGCCGGGAATAGGGAGACGGACAGGGCTGCTTCCGGTGGCGATCACCAGTCTGTCATAGGGGAAAAAGGCTGTTTCGCCCGTTTCCAGGTTGACGGCGCGCACTTCTTTCTTGTGCCGGTCAATGGCTTCAGCGCGCGTACGGGTATGCACGGTCGTGCCCTTGACTCGCCGGAAAAAGTCGCTGTCGCGTTTTATGCCGACCGGGGTTTGGGTCAGTTCTTCGATTTTCTGCATTATACCCCCGATATAGTAAGGAAGCCCGCAGGCGCCGAAGGATACGTACCGCCCCTGTTCCAGAATGGTTATTTCCAAATCCGGGTCGACTCGCCGGGCCCGTGCCGCGGCTTTCGGGCCGGCGGCCACTCCCCCGATAATCAGGATTTTTTGGGCTGCCACTGCTGCTTTTCCTCCTCGCCGAATTCTAAGTATAAAGTTCCCCTCCGGAAGATTTAAATGCCGATTTCGTATAGTCCACTTTGATACGGGCGAAGTTAATCCTAACCAGAAAAACACCGGAGATGTGAAGAGATGCGTCTCGATTTTAAGCAGAATGTCGGAGCGCGGGACCAGGTCGTGAGGGTGCTTTTCGGCGCGGTCCTGTTGGTCCTGGCGGCGAGCGGCGCCGTAAACCCGGCATGGTCGGCGGCTTTCGCCGTGCTGGGGTTTTACCAGTTGTTGACGGCGGCTACGCGGTACTGCCTCCTCTTTGACCTGGCCGGTTGGTCGACATGGGGGCGCAGGCGCCGCCCCTCCCATAACCGCTGAAAAGGGGCTGTCCAATGAATCTGGAATTCAAGGTCAACACCGGCCCTGTCGACCGCCTGATCCGGGGGGTCCTGGGCCTCGTCCTGATCGGGCTGGCCGTGGCGGGAGTGGTCGCGCCGGTTTATGGCCGCCAGAGGGATGGTTAGCTCCCACCTTGCGTTTTGGTTTCGTCATTCGTAGGGTATCACGCTTGGATAATGTTGGGCAAGAACAAAGAAGGCGAATGTCCCTGGCATCCGCCCGGTGAGAGTAATCCGCTGTACCTCCCTTCAGGATGGGCGGCGCGATTATTGAACGTTTTTCGGGGAAGCCCACTGATCGCCGAGCCTGAGCATAATGTTGGCTATGGTGCGCTTTTCCTCGTCCGTGCTGACCCCCCACATGGCTTTAATCAGCGCCTCTTCGGGCGAGTCCGGCTTGATGAATTTGGAGAGCATGTCCGTCAGGTGCACGATTCCTTCCCGCAGCTGATCGTCGGTCAGGCCGGCCTGGCGTCCCTCCTGGATCTTGTGCGCGAGTTCCCTGGGAAAGTTTTCGAGTTGGTGTTCCATATCGTTCCCTCCCGTTGAAATGATTAATTTCCAGGCAGTTAAGGCGGGTTGAAAGAATAATTGCTCTCATGCTTTTGCCTTGTTTTAGCCTGTAGCCTATAACCTTTATTGATGCAGGAAGTTTGTGTAAGTATGGGTAACTGATGTCGAGGTGAATACTGGGGAACAAGATACCCGGATCAGCATTCCGGGAGTTTTGGGCAGAGCAGGGAAGGAGATGGTCGGATGCCTGCCAAGTTTCATTTCTCCCCGCGTCCCAACCGCGCACATGAGATCAAGTGGCGCGAATGGGGCGACAAGGCCTTTGCCGAGGCCATGGCCGACAGGAAGCTTATCCTCCTCTCGATCTCGGGGGTCTGGTGCCATTGGTGTCACGTGATGGACGAGAAGACGTATTCGGACTCGGAGGTCATCCGCCTGTTGAATGAAAAATACATTCCCGTTCGCGTCGATACCGACCAGAGGCCCGACGTCAACGTGCGCTACAATATGGGCGGGTGGCCGACGACGGCCATCCTTACCCCCGAAGGGCGCTTGGTCACGGGGGGTACCTACATGCCTCCGGAACAGTTGAAGTCGCTCCTGGAGCGGGCCGCCGGACTCTTCAGGCGCGAGCCCCAATCCTTTAAGGTCGACGAGCCGGTTGCCAAAGAACCAAAGACGGCGCCCCTCGACGAACTGACGCTCGAGCCCTATGAGGAAACCGCCCAGAGACTCCTCACAGACTTTGACCCTGTGTACGGCGGTTTCGGCGACGCGCCGAAGTTCCCCATGGTCGAGGCCATAGAGCTGGCCCTCAACGTTTACTTCACCACCGGCAACGAAAAGTTCTTGCACGTCGCCCTGACCAGCCTGGACGGGATGGCGGGCGGCGGCATGTACGACGCGGTGGAGGGCGGGTTCTTCCGCTACAGCACCACGCGGGACTGGCTCATTCCTCACTTTGAGAAGATGCTCGAGGATAACGCCGGTCTCCTGGGTGTCCTGCTGCAGGCCTTTCAGATCACCGGCCAGGAGCGGTACCTGGACGTCGCGCGTGATGTCCTGCACTACCTGGAGAACAGCCTCTATCAAGAAGAGACCGAATGCTGGTCGGGGACCCAGGACGCCGATGAAGAGTATTACCGGCTGGATATGCCGGAACGCAAAAAGATGCGCCCGCCTTACATCGACCGCCACATCTACGTGGACTGGAACGGGATGACGGCCAAAAGCCTCTTCCTGGCCGGCTGGGTTACCGGCGAGCGATACTGGGGGAGACTCGCGCTGAAAACCCTGGACAGCTTGTGGCGGCATGCCTACCGGGAAGACCGGGGCATGGCCCACGTCGTCGATCAGGACGGCATAGCCGGCCTTTTCGGGCGGCTCGACGACCAGGTCGAAGTGGGCCGCGCCTGCCTGGCGGCCTACCAGAGCACCGGCGAGGCCAAATGGTTGGACCGGTCCAGGATCCTGGCCGATTTTGTCATCGCGAAACTGGCGGCGCCGGAAGGCGGATTTTACGACATCGTTCCCGACCCCGGTGCCCCGGGAGCGCTCGCTGTCCCGCTCAAGGACCCGCAGGTCAACGCGCGGGCGGCGCGGTGGCTGGCCGGTCTGGATGCCTTGATGCCAGGGGAAGAAAGATATACAGGCCTTGCGCGTAAAGCCATGCAGGCCGTTCTCGCGGGGTACCGGCGGTATGGGACACTGGCCTCCGGGATGGCGCTGGCCGTTTTCGAACTCTTGACCCCGGTGACCGTTGTTACGGTGGTCGGACCGGGCGACCAGGCGACGGCCAATCTTCACGGGGCCGCCCTGCGCGTCTATCGGCCCGTTAAAACGGTGCGGCTGCTGGTCAGGGGGCGGGACGACGAAGAGATTATGCGGGCGGGGTACAGCCCGAAAGGGAAAGTCCAGGCCTTTGTTTGCGTAGGTAAGCGCTGCTTGCCGCCCGTAGACGGTGTCAAGGAGTTGCTGGCCTTGCTGGAGCGTGAGCCGTATCCCGGCTACGCCCACGGCACCGACCCCGGCCGGTCCCTTTCGGAGCACAAGGACTAGCCAGGATGGACATGATCGGATATTTCCGAATCATTCGCTGCTTCTCCGGGCAGAATTTAACAGCAGCATCTCTTTTACAAGGGGTTGAGGCGCTTTGGCCGATGGCATTTACGTAGTCGGTATTCTGGTTGAGGAACGGGCCTCGCGCGGGCCGGAAGTGCAGGAGGTATTGACGCGTTACGGCTCCAAAATCCTGTGCCGAACCGGAATCCCCGACCCTTCAAAGAAACGCGGCATCATCACCGTAACGATGCAGGCTGACGCGCCGGACGTCGACAAGTTCAAGGGCAACCTGCAGGATATTGCGGGCGTGCGCGCCCAGTCGCTCCGCCTTGCCGACGCGATCTACAACTGTCCCGCGTAGGTTTGTCTTCGGCCGGCCCCCCGGCACAAGCGCATGATAAACCCGGTCTGGTGGAACTGGACCGGGATTTCCTTTTTTGTCGGGAAGAAGAACGGCAAACACAACTTGGTTGCAGGATTTGCTGTCGAGGCAGAGAAATTCTTCTCGAATCACGGCAAAAGCCGCAGAACGAGAGAACGAGCCGGTGCTTTAACTACGCTGGACAGCTTGACGGACGCGGAAGACGGGCAGAGCTTTTCTTGACTCCGCGTCTTTTTGTGATTGGGGCGGGAGGTAGGTTGATGAGTTTGCAGGCGCGGTTGATCGGCGCAGGTGAACGGGACAGGTTCAACGCCTTTGTCGAGGGCCATCCCAAGGGCGAGATCCTGCAGTCTTACGAGTGGGGCGAGGTCAAGGCCGCTACCGGGTGGCGCGCTTACCGGCTGGTTGTGGAAGACGCGGAGGGAACCATTAGGGGTGCGGCCAGCATACTCGAACGCGAACTCCCGGTTTTGCGCCGGCCGATCCTCTACGCGCCCCGCGGGCCGGTGCTTGATTTCCGCGATAAGGCCGTCTGGGAGGCCCTGATGCAGGGCATTAAGCAACTGGGCCGAGAACGCGGAGCCATTCTTTTTAAAATCGACCCGGATGTCGTTGAGGACGGAACAATTACTCCTCTCCTTACCGAACTGGGTTTCCGCCGCCATTCCAGGGGCCCCAACTTCGAGGGGCTCCAACCCAGGTTTGTCTATCGTCTCTCCATCGACCGGGACCTGGACGAGATATTGGCCGGTTTTCACCAAAAGACCCGCTACAATATCCGGCTCGCCGAGCGTAAAGGCGTCATCGTAAAGGATGACTGTACCAAGGCCGACCTGCCCCATTTCTACAGGCTGCTCCGGGAGACGGCCGCCCGCGATAAGTTTTTGATCCGCGGGCCGGAGTACTACGACATCATCTGGGAGCACCTGGTGGAAAGAGGTTATGCCAGGCTTTTTATGGCCTATTACCAAGGACAGCCCATCGCCGGTACCCTGGCCTTTACCTTGGGCGATAAGGTCTGGTACGTGTACGGTGCTTCGGGCAACGAGCATCGTAACGTCATGCCCAACTATCTCCTGCAATGGAAGATGATCTGCTGGGCCAAGTCCCTGGGGTGCAGGCTGTACGATTTTCGCGGCGTTTCCGGGGACATGAATCCCGATAACCCCCTTTACGGCTTATACCGGTTCAAGAAGGGGTTCAACGGCGAACTCGTGGAGTTTGTCGGCGAGTTTGACTATCCGTTCGCGGTGACCGCCTATCGTCTCTGGAACTGGGGAGAGCCCCGCTACCGGGAATGGAGGAGCAGGCTGGCCAGGGCCAAAGAGTTGTTGTCGGGCGCCGGGGGTGCGAAACGTTAATGTTAAACTTCGGTCCCAACTGGGTTGCCGTACGTCTGGACAACCTGGCCCACAACACGATGAAGGTCCGCGCATTGATCGGTCCGGCCGTGCAGTTGCTGGCGGTGGTCAAAGCGGACGGTTACGGCCACGGCGCCGTCGAGACGGCGAAAACCGTTTTGGCGAGCGGGGCCGACCGGCTTGGGGTCTTCGACCTGGTCGAGGCCTCCGTACTGCGCAAGGCCGGGCTGAACATCCCGATCCTGGTTTTCTGTCCCCCCGGCCCGGGACAGGCTGAGGAGGTCGTGCATCTCGGCGCCGATGTAACGCTGAACAGCCTCGATGTGGCGCGGGAGATAGGAGAGCACGCGTACAAGGCCGGGATGCTGGTAAGGATCCACGTTAAAGTGGATACGGGGTTCCACCGTTTTGGGTTACCCGCAGCCGACGTGCCGGACTTTCTCTCCCGGCTTCAGGATGTCAGGGGGCTGGTCGTCGAAGGCCTGTATACCCATTTCGCGGCCCACGAGAAGTCGGCGATGAGCAAGCAGTTGGACCGGTTTCTCCAACTGGTTGACCGGTTGGACAACATGGGCCTGAAACCTCCTTTTATCCATGCTGCAAACAGCGCCGGAACAGTTTTGCTGCCTGACTCTCACCTGGGGATGGTCCGCGTCGGCAACCTGCTGTACGGATGGGGTCCAGGATACCTTTCGCTCAAACCGGCCTGGCAAGTGATGTCCACTGTCAGGATGGTGCGGCGCGTGCACCGGGGCGAGAGCGTGGGTTACGGCGGCGATTTTACGGCGCGGCGTGATATGACGGTTGCCGTGCTGCCCCTGGGTTTCGCCGACGGCATGACGATGTATCCCTCGCGTCCGGTTTCAGGTGTCGGAGACGCGCTGCGCAAGGCTGCCCGGGCGGCGCTCCAGGGTATGCGCTCGTTAACGGCCGGGGACGCCAGGGTGCGTTTTGGCGAGCATCCCGCTCGGCTCGTCGGGCGTGTCGGCATGCAGCACTGCGTGGTCGACGTCAGCAACTTGGAGGTGAAGCCCGGCGACGTGGCAAGCATCGAGTGCCGCGTTACGGCGGTGCCCCCGCACGTCCCCAGGGTCTATTATGACCGGGAGCGGCCTGTGAGGGTCCGCGTCCCCGGCGAGTATAAAACTGTTGAACTGGAACAGGTCGAAGCAAGCCAAAAGGGCCCTATTTGGCTCTAAGCATTAACTGATAAGGAGCAGCACATCGTTTACATCCAGGGTAGTTTGTATCCTAAACTACAA
>NZ_JBQXEZ010000007.1:0-93866 GCF_052618305.1 Desulforudis sp. DRI-14
AGCGGAGCACGGAGCGCGGGGATAACCCAGACCTGCTGTAACCGTTTTTCATTGTCTGTGGTGCTGCATTTTGCAGGATGAGGGTCTAACAACAAACATTGTGGAATTGGCGGCTGGCCCATGTTCAATGGGCGGCCGCCTTGCTTTGCCCTGGTTTTGAATAATTCGGAAAGCTTAAAGGGTGGCTCAACCCGGCCCTGCGGTAAGGAGTCCTGCGAACCTAAGCCAGACCTCTGTCCGTAACGGTAGGAAGGATACCGACCCTCCGTCAATTTATGTCCCAATGCCCAGTGCTCAATGCGCAGTGCTATTGTTTATTACGTTCGTATATAATCCGCAGGCCTTTGAGCGTCAGGAAGGGGTCGACATGCTGGATGGCGGCGCTCTCGCCGGCGATCAGCTCGGCCTCTCCCCCGGTGGCCAGCACTGTCGCCGCACCGCCCAGTTCGGCCCGCATCAAGTTGACGATGTTGTCCACCAGGCCGGCAAAGCCGAAGACGATCCCGGCCTGCATGCTGTGTACGGTATTCCGCCCGATAACCGCCGGGGGCCGTACCAGTTCCACCCTCGGCAGGCGCGCCGCCCGCGCGAAGAGTGCCTCGCACGAAATCCCGATGCCCGGGGCGATCACCCCGCCAAGGTATTCCCCCCTGGCGGAAACGGCGTCAAAGGTGGTGGCCGTCCCGAAGTCGACGATCACCAGCGGGGCGCCGTACTCCGCCAGGCCGGCGACGGCGTTGACGATGCGGTCCGCGCCCACGTCGCGGGGGTTTTCGTACTTGATCGGCACGCCGGTCTTCAGGCCCGGGCCCACGACGAGGGGGTCGCACGCGAAATACTTGCGGCAGGCCATTTCCAGCATAGGGTTGACCGGGGGTACCACCGAAGAAACGGCGACCGCCTTAACGTCCGCCGGTGCAAAGCCCCTGTCAAGCAGAAGCTGTTTCAACAGCAGGCCGAACTCGTCGACCGTCCAGCTTCGCCGGGTCGAAACCCGCCAGTGGGCGGCCAGTCTTTCTCCTTCGTAAAGCCCCAAAACGATATTGGTGTTCCCGACGTCCAAAGTCAGTAACAAGAATGGCTCCCCTCCACTTAAGTCAGCCCGAGCTCCACCAGGATGGATCCCCTCGGGACCGGAAATTCAGGATGGATCCCCTCTCGGGACAGGAAATTAATGAATTACGCCTAAACGGAAGGGTTCCTGTCCTGGCCCTATAGCAGTAGATTTCCTTCATCCTTCTTGGGGCTGGGCGATTTCAGCGAAGATATCCCCGGAGAGCACCCGCCGAACCATTCCAGGAGCGCGTTCAACCAGCAGGGCGCCGTGGTCGTCAACGTCTATGGCCGTACCCAGCCACTCTCCCTGGGCGTCGATAACCCTCACCTGTTTCCCCAAGGATTCCTGCCACTCCCGCCACGCGGCAATCACTGGAGCAAACCCTTCACGCAACCAGCGGTTATACCATTCTTCCAGGGCCTCCAGGACAGACGCTAAGACATCAAGCCGCGAAACCCTTCTCCCCAGGTGGGCCGCTAGACTGCTAGAGTTGCTCCTCAACGACGCGGGAAAATCGTCGAGGTCTACATTAACATTGATGCCGATGCCGAGCACGAGATGGTTAACCCGGTCGGCCTCGGCGCTGAGTTCGAGCAGGATGCCGCCGACTTTGCGGTCCTGCAGCAAGATATCGTTCGGCCATTTGATACGCGGTCGAACGCCGGGGAGGGATGAAAGGGCCTCGGCGCACGCCACGCCAGCCAGGAAGTTCGCACCGGCCACCCCCGAGGGGTGGATGGCGGGACGGAGAACAAGCGAAAACCACAGCCCACCCGCAGGGGACGACCAGGACCGGCCCATTCGCCCCCGTCCTTTGGCCTGCTGCTCAGCGACCACCAGGGTACCTTCCGGCGCGCCCTGAGCGGCCAGTCCCCTGGCCACGTCATTGGTCGACCCGGTTTCCTCCAGGTAGTGATAATAACGGCCGAAAACCCGCGTCCTCAAGGCGGCTTGAACCTCGGCCGGCAACAGCAGGTCCGGGGCCTCCACGAAGCGGTAACCAAGCCTAGGGGCGGCTTCGATCACGTAGCCGTCCCGGCGCAAAGCCTCGATATGCTTCCAGACGGCAGCCCGGGAAACCCCCAATCGTCGTGAGATTTCGGCCCCGGAAATGTAATCTCCCTTTTGCTTTAGAAGATTGAGAATCTGCGTCTTCACCTTGTCCCCTTCAAAGTGCACAATCTCGCGCCTAAAGCACTGGGCATCGGGCGCTGGGCTTTGGGGTCGGGGATTAACCTTAATCCTTAAACCGGCCTTCCCGACCCGTCACCGTACCCTGTTAGCGACATTGTTGCCATAGGTTAGATGTGATAAACAACCGTTTCCACCAGCGTCTTGAAGTAACTGATAAAAGTTGTCCCAGTGCTCTGTGCTCAGCACTTAATGCTCATTTGTACGTCCAAGCTGATATCCAAGGCCTTGACCGAATGCGTCAGGGCCCCCACGGAGATCAGGTCGACGCCCGCGGCGGCGACGTCCCGGATGGTGCTTTCGGTGATCCCGCCTGAGGCCTCGAACAGGCACCGTCCCCGGCCGATGCGCACGGCTTCGGCCATCAACGCCGGCGGCATGTTGTCCAGCAGGATGACGTCGGCCCCGACTTCCAGGGCCTCCGCGACGCCGGCCAGGTCTTCGACTTCGACCTCGATCTTCAACGTATGCGGGCAGGTCGCCCTGGCCTTTTGCACCGCCGCCCTGATCCCGCCGGCCACGGCGATGTGGTTGTCCTTGATCAGGACACCGTCGTAGAGGCCAAACCGGTGGTTGAACCCGCCCCCGACACGCACGGCGTATTTCTCCAGGGCCCTTAGGCCCGGCGTCGTCTTGCGCGTGTCCACGACCCGGACGTTGAATTCCCGGACCATCTCCACCAAGGCGCGGGTCCTCGTGGCGATCCCCGACATGTGGCGCAAGAGATTCAGGGCCAGGCGCTCGCCGGCCAGGATGGGCCGCGCCCTTCCGCTGACCAGAGCCGGGACCGTTCCCGGGAACACCCGCTCGCCGTCCTGCACGGCGGCGGTCACGACGACATCGCTGTCCAGGCAGGAAAACACCAGAGGAAGCAGCCCCAGACCCGCCACCACCCCCTCTTCCTTGCAGATAAACCGCCCCGTCGCGACGGCATCTTCGGGAATGACCGCCTGCGAGGTGATGTCGCCGGGCCCGATGTCCTCGGCCAGCCACTGTTCGATCTGCGCCCTGCTTACCAGCTCCACGTCACTGCCTCCGAAAACTCAGGTGCTTCTCCCACCGTTCCCGGCGTTCCGGGAAATCGGTCCTGAAATGGGCGCCGCGGGACTCGGTCCGGCACATAGCCGCCTCGGCGATGAGGTGGCCGACCTCGAGCATGTTCCGCACCTCCAGGGCCTCCGGCCCGGCAGTCCGGCAGTGGCGTAAAAACTGCCAGCGGTCGAAGAAAGCCAGGGCTTTAGCCAGCCCCTCGGCCGAACGCAAGGGACCGACATATTCCTGCATTATCTGCTGAAGTTCTGATTTCAAGGCCTGGTAGTCGGTCTCGTCGTCGCGCAAATCGCGGCAGGCAAAAGGCGGACGCGCTAACGTTGTCTCGTTCTTGCGGCTCATAACCGCCCTGGCGATACGACCGCCGAAAACCAGGCCGTCGAGCAGAGAATTGGAAGCCAGGCGGTTAGCGCCGTGGATGCCGGCCGAGGCCACTTCCCCGCAGGCATACAGGCCGTTGATGCAGGTCTGCCCGTCCAGGCCGGTTTTAACACCGCCCATCATGTAGTGGGCCGCCGGCGCAACCGGGATCAAGTCGCAGGCTACGTCAACCCCGTAGGTCTTGCACGTCCTGCTGATCGTGGGAAAGCGATGCTCGACCTGTCCGGGCGGCAGGTGGGAAACGTCCAGGTACACGTGATCCGCACCTGTTTTCTCCATCTCCTTTAGGATGGCGCGGGTGACGACGTCCCGGGGAGCCAGCTCGGCCAGGGGATGGTAGCCGGGCATAAACCTTTCGCCGGCGGTGTTACGCAGGAGGCCGCCCTCGCCGCGCACCGCCTCGGAAATGAGAAAGGAAGGCGCGCCCGGAAGGGCCAGTACGGTAGGGTGGAACTGCACGAATTCGAGGTCGCTCAGCTCGGCTCCGGCTCGGTAGCCTAGGGCCATCCCGTCGCCGGTGACGACCTGGGGGTTGGTCGTGCGGCGGTACAGTTGACCAGCCCCGCCGGTGGCCAGGATGACGGCCCTGGCCCAGAATACGACCAGCCTGTTCCGGTCTTCCTGCAGGACCAGCGCGCCGTAGCACCGCCCGTCCTTAACAAGGAGATCCACGGCGAAATGCCACTCCAAGATCGGGACCCCGATGTCGTGGGCCTGGAACGACAGCACCCTCTGTAACTCGGCGCCCGTGGCGTCCCCGCTGGCGTGGAGGATGCGCCGCTGGCTGTGGGCCCCTTCACGGGTGAGGGCGAAATCGCCGTTCGCCCGATCGAACCTGGCGCCCAGCGAAACCAGTTCCCTGACCCGCTCCGGCCCTTCGGTAACCAGGACGTGGACAGCCTCTTCGTCGCAGAGTCCCGCGCCGGCTCCGAGGGTATCCTGCTCATGCAGCAAGGGGGAGTCGCTGGCGCTGATCGCCGCCGCGATTCCCCCTTGCGCACGCTCGGTGCTGGTATCCTCCACCATCCGCTTGGTGATAACCAGGACGTCGCCCCCGTCCTTGGCGATGGTGTAGGCCGTATACAGCCCCGCGATACCGCTCCCGATCACCAGGTACTCAACCTCGTACTGGAGCAGCTCCCGGCTGTCGAAATTAACAAGGTAACGAGGCGCCACGCTGTGTCACTCCCAAGATGCATTGGGCATTGAGCGTTGGGTATTGGGCATTGAGATACTTATTGGGCATTGAGATACTTTAGGATGGGATTCGGTATAACCGAATCCCTTTCCAATATTTATCCCAGCGCCCAGTGCTCATTGCCATTATGTAATTGCCAGCATCCGCTCGAGAGCCTTCATCGCTCTCTGTTGCGTTTCAGGTTCGACCGTCACCGTCGGGGTAAGGGTTTCAAGAGACCACGCCAGCTTTTCCAGCGTCGTGAACTTCATAGTCTCGCAAACCAAGGCGGGCGAGGCGAGGTAAAACTCCTTGCCCGGGCAGGTGCGCCGCATTTGGTGCAGCAGTCCCTCTTCAGTGCAGACGATGAACTCCCGGGCGGCCGATTCGCGGGCGAACCGGAGCATCCCCGAAGTGCTGGCGACGTGGTCGGCCAGGGCGATGACGTTCAGCTGGCACTCGGGGTGGGCGAGGATCTTGGCGTCAGGATGCTCATCCTTCGCCTCCAGCACGTCTTCGGGACGCAAATTATGATGGACGGGACAATAGCCGGGCCAGAGGTGCATCTTCCTCCCCGTGACCTGCTCGGCGTACCGCCCCAGGTTAGCGTCGGGGACGAAAAGGATCTCCTGCTCCTGCGGTATGGAACTGACGACCTTAACCACGTTGGCCGAGGTGCAGCAGATGTCGCTTTCGGCCTTGACCGCAGCCGAGGTGTTAACGTACGAAACCACGAGGACCCCTGGCAGATCCTGTTTCCTGGCGCGGAGTTTCTCGGCCGTGACCATGTCGGCCATCGGACATCCAGCCGACAGTTCCGGCAGCAGGACGGTTTTGTCGGGGGAAAGGATAGCCGCGCTCTCGGCCATGAAGTGCACACCGCAAAAAACGATGACGTCGGCGTCCGTTCCGGCGGCCTTGCTGGACAGTTCCAGGGAGTCGCCGACGAAGTCGGCGATGTCCTGTACCTCGGGCCGCTGGTAATAGTGGCTAAGAATAACCGCGTTGCGCTGCTTCTTCAGCTCCTGGATCCGTTCAACTAACTCCTTACCGTGAGCCACGCTTTCTCCCCCAGTATACATGCTTAAAGCGCCTGCCCGGTTCCGAAGGCTACCGGCGCAAAAGCCAAAAACAAACAGAAAATCCGGTTTCCCGGTTAAGTGTTATGCTAATTCTAATGTTTCAAAGGAATTATTGTCAAGGCAAGGCGCGGCGGTGAGCGCCGCGCCTGGAGTCCTTCCAACCCTATACCCTACACCTTACATCCTATACCCCGCGCTAGCTGGTCATGCCGCCCTGGCCGTAGGGGAACTGGCTGCCGGCGTAGCTCTGGAACTTCTGGTGGGTATCGGCGATCTTCTGGGGTTCTTCTCCTTCGAGCGTGTACCAGCCTTTTTGAAACATCAGGTTGAAGATGTCCCGCGTATTCTGGTGGGTCTCAATTAGCGCCCGCATCACGTCATTGTGCAGGGAACGGTGGCTGGCCTCGCGGGCGAATACGTTCAGGTTGTCGGTAAGGTACTTTTCCGTGGCCAGGAGGTCGTTGACACGGTCCCTGTTGTTCAGATTCGGGCCCTTAACCTGCAGCTCGTTGGGGGACTTGGGATTCTTGATGATGTTTTGCTGTTGCTGTTGCACAAGTCTTCCCTCCTCTACGACGTAAAGTGCTGGCCGACGGTCTGGGCCGGCTGCTGGGCCATAAACTGCTGTCCCTGCTGGACCTGCGCCTGGAACTGTTGCTGTTGCTGCTGCTGTTGTTGCCGTTGGGCGTACTGCTGGAGCAGTTGCTGCTGCTGCATGGGCTGCAGGTGATTCAACAGCATCTGGTAGTGCATCTGGTGCATGCGGCCGGTCTTGTCCAGGGCCTGCTTCACGTCGGAATCGTTGCATTCTTGCGCAAAATGACGGCACTTCTTGATGGCTGTCAACAGCCAGGACATAGCGTCCTTCAGGTACAGGTGATCCTTCGTGGAAAGAACCATCGGAGGCTCGGGCATGACCTGTCCCTGGGCCTGCATTTGTCCAAACGTTTGGGCTTGGTAGTGTTGCACTGCTGTTCCTCCCTTACTAAGATTTCTATCTTAGTTTGCCGGAGGAAGTAGTAACTTATGTATCCATCCAGCCGGTTTGGGACTCTTGAAAAACTTCGCCTCAGTGTTTTATACGGGCCTGTTCTTTTCGTCCACCAGGACCACACGCGGTTGGTAATTCCGGGCCTCGTCCTCGTCCATCAGGGCGTAAGCCATGATGATCACCGGGTCCCCGGGAAGCCCCAGGCGCGCCGCAGCCCCGTTGAGGGTAACGGTTCCGGAATTTCGCGGGCCTGGAATAACGTAGGTTTCAAAACGCTCGCCGTTAGCAAGATTGACAACCTGCACCTTTTCGTGGACAAAGATGCCTGCCGCGTCCAGGAGTTCTTCATCTATGGTGATGCTCCCGGTATACGACAGGTTTACGTCGGTAATCACGGCCCGGTGAATTTTAGCCTTAAGCATAGCGAGCAGCATTACCAGCCACCCCCCCCTTAGACTCTTACGATCAGGTTGTCGATCAGCCTGGCCCGGCCGAAATAGGCGGCGACGGCCAGGATGACCTCCCCCGACAGCACGGGCTTCGCTGCAAGGTCCGGGAGGGCGCGGACCTCGGCGTAATCCAGGCGCGCCAGCGGCTCACTTGCTATGCTTTCCGCCAGGAAGCTCTCTATCTTCCCGGCGTCGTGCTCGCCGCCGGCGATCAGGTTCTCCGCCCGCTTCAAGCTCCGGTAGAGGACGACGGCCGCCCTCCTTTCCTCCGGCGTGAGGTAGACGTTTCGTGAGCTCATGGCCAGGCCGTCGGGCTCGCGCACGATGGAGCACGGGACGATGGTCACCGGGAAGTTAAGGTCCTGTACCATCCTGCGAATGACCTGAAGCTGCTGGGCATCCTTCTGACCGAAGAAGGCCGCGTCGGGCTGGACGATGTTGAAAAGCTTGGCGACCACGGTGGCCACGCCCCGGAAGTGCCCGGGCCGCTTTGCCCCGCACAGGCCTTCGCTGATCTTCTCCACCTCGACGCAGGCCAGTTGCCGTTCAGGGTACATCTCCTGCACGCCGGGGGCGAAGACCAGGTCGACGCCGACGCCCTCGGCCATAGCCAGGTCCCGCGGCAGATCCCGCGGATAGGCGTCCAGGTCTTCCCGCGGGCCGAACTGCAGGGGATTGACGAAAATGCTGACCACCACCGTGGCGCAGGTCTCCCTGGCCGCCCGCATCAGGGAAAGGTGCCCCTCGTGGAAGAAACCCATCGTCGGTACGAGCCCAACCGGGCGTTGTGACTCTTGAACAACCTTCCTCACTTCGGAAACGGTAGAAAGAACTCGCAATCCGATCCCTCCTTCTCGGGCTCGTGCCGACGGTGCTAAGCGTTCAGCATTCGGCATTCGGAATCTGAAAGCTGAGTGCTGAACGCGAGGAACTGGAGAAGCTATTTCAATAGCTTCTCCAGTTCCTCTTCGGGCATTTCGAAGCCATGTTCCGGGCCGGGGAAGACCCCTTCCCGCACCTCGGCCGCATAGGCCCCGATGGCCGCGGCCATCTGCTGTCCCAGGGCGGCGTAACGCTTCACGAACCTGGGCTTGAAGTCCCCGGTAAGGCCCAGGAGGTCATGGGTGACCAGGACCTGCCCGTCGCAGAAGGGCCCGGCCCCGATACCGATGGTCGGTACCGCCAGGGATGCGGTGACCAGCCTGGCCAGGGAAGAAGGCACGCACTCCAGGACAAGGGCAAAAATACCCGCCTCCACCAGGGCGCGGGCGTCGTCCAGCAACTGGCAGGCGGCCGCCGCATCCCTGGCCTGAACCTTGAAGCCCCCTAGCTGGTAGACCGACTGGGGAGTCAGCCCGAGGTGGCCCATCACCGGAATGCCCGCTCCGACAAGGGCGCGGACGGTCTCGACGACCTGGTGGCCCCCCTCCAGCTTCACGGCGTGCGCCCCGCCTTCCTGCATCAAACGCCCGGCGTTGCGCAAGGCCTCCTCCCGGGACACGTGATAAGAAAGGAACGGCAGGTCGGCCACCACCATCGCCCTCCTGGCCGCACGGACCACGGCCTTGCAGTGATGGACGATATCGTCCACCGTCACGGGAATGGTCGTCTCGTAGCCCAGGACGACGTTGCCGACCGAGTCGCCCACCAGGATAAGGTCAATGCCCGCCCCGTCTACTATGCGGGCCGTCGGGAAGTCGTAGGCCGTCAGCATCGTGATCCGCCGCCCGTCCTGCTTCATCCGGCGCAGCGACGCCGTGGTCACCCGGGAAACCGTCATCTGCCGTCACCCCTTTTAAAAGATTAACCATTTTTATCGACCGCAGGGCGTCCAGGCCGCCTCCCGCGCGGGCGAGTTCGACGGCGTACAGGCCCAGGTGGCCGTAAAGCCTGGCGGCTTCCGGGACGATGCCGCTCATGGCGCGCGCGTGCCGGGCCACGGTCCCCGTATCGCCCCGGGCGATCGGTCCCGTGAGCGCGCTGGGCAGGTCCATCTCCCCGGCATTGGCCAGGGTGCCCTCCGCCAGGCGCAAAAGCGCCCGCCGGCCCTGTTCCGCGTCTACGCCGGCGCTCTCGATGAGCGTCCGGGCCAGGTGCAGCAGCACCACCAAGTAGTTGGAGGCCACGCACGCGGCCGCGTGGTAAAGGGCCTTGTCGCAGCCGTCCAGCGGGAGGACGCGCCCGCCCAGCAAAGAAACCATCTCCCGCACCGCTGCGACGGCTTTGGGGTCGCCCTCGACGCCGTAGTAACAGCCGTACAGGCGCTCCACGTCGTCAAGCCGGGCGAACGACTGCACCGGGTGCATCGAAGCTGCCGCAGCCCCCTGCCCGCGCACCGCGTCCAGCGCGCCGGACGGAAGCGCCCCGCTGGTGTGAATGACGACGTGCCCCGGACGGACGGCGCCCGACCGGGCCAATTTTCTCCCGACACGGCCGACGGCCCTGTCGGGCACGGCAATAATAAGCACTTCAGCCCCGGCAGCCGCGTCGGACAGGGTGGCACAGGGACGGCAGCCGATCAGGAACGCCAGCCTGCCCGCCGACGCCGGGCTGCGGGAAGCGACGCCCGTTACGGCGCACCCGGCCCGGGAGAGCCCCAGGGCCAAGGCCGAACCCACCTTGCCGGCACCAATTACGGCGATACGTTTATCTATCAAGTTCACACTTCCTTTCAACCTACCCTCCCCTTACATCTTGGGGGAAAAACCAATGAGGTCACTATTCTTGCAACTCATCTGTTACTCTAATACCCGATACCCGATACCCATACCTAATACCATAAAGCCGGATACTCGATGCGGCGGTATGACAGCTCTAGATCACCCTTATGAAAAACTGAAAAGCCTCAGACAGAGTCCAAGGCTTTATATACGGCCCGTCTCGGTCCTCACGGCTCCAAGCGGCAAAACTCTCTTCGGTTGTTACGGACACCGGCGAAAACAACGGTGTGGCTCCTTTGGGATGCCACCTTATAAACGATATTACCATACCAAGCAAGGTCTTACAATAATCAAAAAGCTTCTGCTCCGGCGATGTTTCTACCTTAGGCATGCAGCTTTAAGCTTTCGGACTCCCGGCACTCAACACACTATACCTCGTAGAAGGCCACGCCGACCAGGCCGGGCCCCGCATGCACCACCATCGACGGGCCGATCTGGCCGAACACCATCTCCTGCACCTGCAGCCCGCTGTTCAGGATGCCCTTGCACAGCTCCTGCCCGTCCTTGAGGGCGGCGCCGTGCATCACGGCGACGACGATCTTTTTACCGCCCGCCTTTTCGCGCACGATGTCGACCAGCCTGGCCAGGGCCTTGTGCCATCCGCGGACCTTCACGTAGGTATAATACTTGCCCTCGGCGCCGATGGAAATGATGGGCTTGACATCCAGGATGCCGCCCACCGCTGCCTGGACGTACCCGATCCTACCGTTGCGCCGCAGGTACTCGAGAGTCCTGACGATAAAGAAAACCCTCATGCGCTCCCGCAGCGACCTCACCCTTTCCACAACCTCTTCAAAGCCCAGGCCGCGCCTGATCAGGGCGCCCGCCTCGCGGACCAGAAAACCCAGAGCCATGGAAACCGCCCTGGAATCGATGACTTCGACCTTTAAGCTCTGTTGTATCTGCTCGCTGACCATCTTGACCACGTCGCGCGTTCCGCTCAACCCGCTGGAAAGATGGATGGCGATGGCGTGGGTGAACCCCTCCCTGACCAGTTCGTTAAGTACTTCGGCCACTTTCCCGGGAGAGGGCATCGAAGTCTTAGGCCTCTCCTCGTCGAGTGTGGCGTACACCTCGTCCGGAGAAATATCGAGGCGGTCGTCGTACGAACGGTCGGGGTAGAGGATTTTGAGCGGCAGAATCCGGATATCGTACTCCTTCAGGACCTCGTCGGGCAGGTCGCAGGTGCTGTCGGTGATCAGCGCGATCTTCTCGTTCGTCAAGGGACCGCCCCTCTCATTGTTACTGGAAAATCTTTTTGCCTTCGACAAAATATCATATTCACCTGCACACATTCATTTGGTTTCCTGAATAAACTCCAGTCTTTCGCCGTCAGGTCCGGTAAAAAATTTTGACTTCCAGGCTTCACGAAACTGCCCTAAAATCGTCAGTACAGTAAATTCTAAATCCTGACCCCCTCGATCTAGATTCGAGGTCGATTCCCCAAGGTCCAATGCTCAGCGCTCAGTGCTCAATGCCCAGTTTCGCAAGCACTGCTTCCAGCGCGTCTCCAGCGTTGCCCTGGATGACGACGTCCGCCCGCTCGTCGTAAGGGGTCGGGTCGCGGTTGATGATGGCCAGGCGCCTGGCCAGCCGCGGCAGGTCGGCCACCGGGTAGACCTGCAGGCTGGACCCGACCACGAGCAGCAGCTGGCAGCCCGACAGCACCTGGGAGGCCACCCAGAAGTCCCGGCTCATGGCGTCCCCGAAAAGGACGACATCGGGGCGCAGGAGACCGCCGCAGCCGCACCGCGGAGGATTGATCCCCCCGTTATACTGCTCGGTAAGGTGGGCGAAGTCGTACTCCTTCTGGCATTTCAGGCAGTGACAGGTGCGCAGGTGACCGTGCACCTCCCAGACGGTGGAGCCGGCATCCCTGTGCAGGCCATCAATGTTCTGGGTGATGACGCCGCGCAGCAGGCCGTGTTTTTCCAGCGCGGCCAGGGCTTGATGCGCCCGGTTTGGACGGGCCTCCCGGCAGGGCAGCCACCACTGCAGGTTAAACCGCCAGAAACGGGCGGGGTCCCTGTGGAAGGCCTCGATGCTACATACCTCCGCCGGGTCAAACCTCTCCCAAAGGCCGGCCCCGCGCGAGCGAAAATCGGGGATCCCGCTCTCGGTGCTGACGCCCGCCCCCGTCAGGGCGAAGGCCGGTCCCGTCTCCTTTAGCAGCCGGGCCAGCGTTTCAATCCGGTGCACTGCTCTTTCCTCCATACCAATAGTTTGGCACGCGCCAACATCCTGTATAGTTTCGGCACAAAGCAGCAAAGTCCTATCGGGCCGCCCGGGCCGCGTTACAGGCTTTTTAAGATAACCGGCGAGCCGCGGACCGTTCTCGACGCCCATAACGGAATGCTAATGTTTAAGATTTATCGAACAAGTTATCTCCTCCACCCCGAGATATTCCCTTACCCTGTCCCTCAGGCACTGCTGATATCCGCGGTACTCTTCCAGCAAAGTCTCAAGAGGTCTGACGTCGAAAAAAACACCTTTTGGGCCGCCCACGACCCGCAAGCTCCTTGGCAGGAGGTCCCCGGCACGGGACCATAAACCGGTGAACTCCTCATTGCACCGGTTAACCAGATCGAGGACCGCGAGGTATTCCCGGTAGGCCTCACAGAAGTCGGCGTCAAACTTCGCTGCGGGCAACCTGCAAAAATAGTCCCGGCACGTCTGCGGGCGCAGGGCCGCCGGAAGAATGCAGCCTGACGGGGTCCAGAGACCGCAGTGCAGGTCCATTCCCTGAAGGTCAACGACAACCAGCGGGGGATCGGCATAAAACTCGGCGGCGGCGAAGATGCCGAGCCACCCGGCTTCGGCCAGGGCCAGGATCGCGGGCAGGTCGAAGCGCGGCCGGTAGGCCCGGCAGCAGCGGGCCTTCCAGGACGAAGACATGGGACAGGCCTGGCGACACAAGGCAGAGGTTATCACCGGACGGCTGGAGAGACGGATATCCAGGCGGGCCGGTACAAGAGGCTCACCGCTGCCGCTTTTGCTCGGAGGCTTCTTCAACGGCACCCCTGCCACCAGCATACTTCTAAAAGTCCCTGACTGGCAACCATTTAATTCCAGGAAGACCCGCATAAATGCTGCAAAAAACAAAGGGGGATAGAACTCTCTCGCATAAGCCTATCCCCCGTGGTTTGGCGCCAGCTTCTTACCTAGTGGTAAAATACCATCCTGCCGATGATTTTTGCTCCCGGCCTTTTAGCCAGGTGCGCGGTACGCGCGGAAAGAGAGTTGAAGAAAAGGCAGCCGTTGGTCGGGTCAACCCCGGCCAGGGCTTCCAGCGCGGCCTTGCGCGAAGTGCTGCTGGCGACGTGGCGGCTTACCAATCCCCTGCTTACCGGAGGGAACTGGCCTGGTTGGGACACGACCGCCCGCAGGTTGTCGGGGAACCGCTTGCTTTCAATCCTGTTCATCACCACGGCGCCCACGGCGACTTGCGCTTCGTAAGGCTGGCCGCCGGATTCGACCCCGATCAGCCTGGCCAGCAGGTCGACGTCGTTCCGGCTGACGCCCGGAACAGGCTTTACGCCGGCCTTGGAGGCGGCAACCATTGCCATGCCCGGAATAATCAGTTCTTGCCCGATTTTGATGCGGTGAGGGTTGGTCAGGCCGTTGGCCGCGGCGATAGCACGATAGCTAAGACCAAAAGAACAAGCGATCTCGGAAAGGGTTTCACCCGGCTTGACGATATAGACCCGGTCCCCGGAAGCCGTCGGGCCGTTTTCCGCAGCCGACGCCGGTCCCGGACAGGAGGCCATGCTGAACAAAGCGATCAACAGGGTTGCCATAAGCACACGCATCCGTTTACACAACAAACATTCTCACCCTCCTTGCATTGGAGTCACGCAAAAGCTTGCTTCTACAGCCGGTTCAACCCCGTTTTCCAAAACCCCTTTGGGGCGGAGGAACGGGCGGCAATGGCAAAGGGTACGTTAACTGAAAGTAATTCGACACGAAGTCTGCATTTCCTGCCTGGAATAGCTACAATTTTCACATGAGGGTTGAACTGCCTGATAAGGCAAAGGCTTAAAATAAACCCTGCAATTCCCCGCGCGACAAGTTCATCCGGTAACAATGTATGCCGAACCGCCGCCGAAATTGCCTGTTTAACGCCGTAAAACGCTCGACAAAATCGTTTTTCCGGGTAAATACCGACCCGGCGCGCTGCTGTGCCATCGCTTACCCGCCCATGGCAACGGATACCTGTGGGTGTTGGCTGTTGGCGGTCTGCCCCTTTTCTCCCGCGCCTGCCCGAACAGCCGGCAACCGGCGCGCCAGGCCTGTCCCCGGGCGCGCAAAAAGAAAAACCGCCGTACCGGGGCGGCGGATGTGGCGGGCTATGACTCCAACAGTTCTTCGCATTCTTCGATCAAACCCAGCAACCTGCGGGTAAGAAACTGGTCGCCGCACTGCCGTACCGTGAAGTTATAGGCCAGACGCAGCTGAAACACCAGTTTTGCTCTCTGTACGTGGCTTATGGGCGGGGGATCGTATTTCAGTGTATCGGCTAATTTCTTGGATTGAGAAACCAGTTGCTCGAATCCCTCTACAGAAACTGACATTTCGTAATCCTCTCCCCAGGCGTTAGAAAACCGCTTCTTTATTCTAGGACAAGCAAGCTTTTGAAATTGTTCCTCAAATCGGTCTGGTATCTTTTGCCTAGATGACAATCCCTCTGTTATGCTCAACTTACGACTTTGCGCTGCGTAATGAAACTAGTCCCACGCCTTTCTAACATTTGCTAGGATCCGGCTTTGCCGGTGCGCTCAGCACTCTAGTGACCCCGTCCGAATGCCGAACGCCGGCGCAATCCTAGGATTGCGCCTATACGGCTTCCAGCCGATCCAGGAACATTTCAAAATCGCGGCTTTCCAGACGCATTCCTTCGTCCTGTCCAAGCATAATAGTACTGAGGACGTCGAACATGGCGTCGCAAGTCTCATCGCTGGTGGTGTTATCAATAAATTCCAAGTCGTGGAACTTTTTATCGGCCCAATGCACTATTTCGTCGTAGGACAGGTATCCCATAAGGTGCAGTTTGATCATGCCGCTGACGACATCCGGCGAAAGCATAAGTTCCCCTCCTTAGTCAATGTCTTGAGCTACAACTTAGTGTGCCACGGAGGGGAAGGCTTAGCCCGGTAAGTATCTGCCTAGTAAGGAAGTCAGAGGCCAGAATGAGGTCGGACGCGATGAAACCCGTGCCGGTTTTCTCAGCATTAAGTTCCGGCTTCCGGTTTCCGACTTTCGGCCTTCGGCTTCCGGCTTCTGACCTCCGGCCTCCGAACGATGGATTATAGGGAAATCCGTAGGATTTCTTCGAGCCAGATTTCTGACCTCCGGCATCCAACCTCTTTATTGGAGGCTCTTGGAGCTTCTCCTGCGGGGCTGGGGAGCGCCAAACTTGCCCGGCTTCGTTCTTATCCCCTGGCGCAGCGTGCGAAAAGCCGCGTATACCTGGTCCTCGCACTCCGCAGGAACGTCAACGTAACACCTGTCGTCAAAAATTTTGATGTTGCCTATCTCGCCGCGCCGCACGCCGGCTCTGGAAAGCTGGTCGATCACCGCCCTGACGTGCAAACCGTGCTTGCGCCCGAAAGGCAGTTTAACGGTAACCGATTCGGGCTCCGCGCCCAGCAGTTCCGCTGTTTCCAGTTCCCTCCCCTCCTTGGTCAGCATCATCAGGCACGCCGCCAGCAACTCGATGGATTCGTGATTTTCAAGCAGCTGAATGGCCAAGGCGCGATATTCGCCCACCAGGGGTTGACCCAGAGCCTCCTCGACGCGATGCAAAAGCTCCTGCTGTCTCCGCTCCTTGGCGTCGGCCAGGGTCGGCAGAGCGTGGCGCCTGATGCGTTTGCCGATGCTCTGCTCGATAAAGCGCAACTGCCTGATCTCGCGGGGCGTAACCAGGGTAATGGCCACACCCTCGCGGCCGGCGCGGCCCGTCCGGCCGATACGGTTGACGTAGCTCTGCGCGTCCTGCGCGATGTCGTAGTTAATGACGTGGGTCACGTGGCTGATGTCCAGGCCCCGCGCGGCCACGTCGCTGGCCACCAGCAGCTCGACGAACCCTGAACGGAAACGGCTCATGACGCTGTCCCTCTCCCGCTGGGACAGGTCGCCGTGGATGACCTCGGCCTCGTAACCACGGACCCGCAGGGCCTCGGCCAGTTCGTCGGCCCCCCTTTTGGTGCGGCAAAAAATAATGGCCGAAGCCGGCATCTCCACGTCCAGAATACGGCAGAGGCTTTCCAGCTTCTGCCGGGCGTTGACCTCGTAATAGCGCTGCTCGATCAGCGGCGCCGTAAGCTCGCTGCCGCGAATGGCGACGACCTGGGGGTCTTTCAGGAACGACTTGGCCAGGTTCTCGATCTCGGCGGGCATCGTCGCGGCGAAGAGAAGAGTCTGCCGGTCCTCGGAGCACTGCGCGAGAATGGTCTTGATGTCGTCCAGGAAACCCATGTCCAGCATCTCGTCGGCCTCGTCCAGGACCACCACGCGCAGGCCGTCCAGCCTGATGGAGCTTCTCTGCAGGTGGTCCATGAGGCGGCCCGGGGTGCCGACGACCACCTCCGGGCGGTTTTTCAGCGCGCGCAGCTGGTGCTCGATGGACTGCCCCCCGTAAACGGGCAGAACGCGGACGCCGAGGTACCTGCCCATCGAAGTGATGTCGGTGGCGACCTGTACGGCAAGTTCCCGCGTGGGACAGAGGACGAGGGCCTGCAGGCCTTGCCCCGGGACGATCTTCTGCAGGATGGGCAGCCCGAAAGCCGCCGTCTTGCCCGTCCCCGTCTGGGCCTGTCCCAAAACGTCCCGCCCGGCCAGGAGCGGCGGGATGCTCTTCTCCTGGATGGGCGTCGGCGTTTCGTAGCCCAGGTCTTCGATAGCCCGCATGAGTTCGGGCTTCAGCCCCAGATCCGCAAATGTGCTTGTTGCTGTCATTTTTTACTCCTCAAACTTTAAATCTCGAACTCCGCATCCGATCTTTAGTCTTACACCAAACATCTAACATCTAATATCTAACATTGACATCATATCTAATATCTTACACCCTGGACCCTGCAGCTTAAACCCCTTTTCTTAATCTTTGCCCCGCGGCGGACGGTTATGCCGTTAAGCCCGGTCCCGGACGGGCTCAAAGAGGCCGTCCAGAACCGCCCAGTTTTCGGGGAACCTGTTACCCAGAACCCAAAAGCTGACCCCGCGCAGGCCGAACTCGCGCACCAGAGCGTACTTGGCGGCCATGCTCCAGCCGTCCTCGAACCAGACCGCGTGGCCGTTATCCCAGTCGTCGGTGTAATAGAAGAAGGGCGAAGCGGCCCTTTCGTCCCACTGGATCCGGGCGCCGTAACGCTGGGCGAGCTGGCGCGCCCTGACGGGATCCAGGCTTTTGGCGGTATTGGCCGGCGTGTCCGGCAGTTCCCAATCGTACCCGTACAGGGGCATGCCCATCAGGATTTTGCCGGGCGGCACATGTTGCACCAGGTACTCGATCACGCCGCGCACCTTGTCCAGGGGGGCGATGGGCATCGGCGGCCCGCCGATCCAGCCCCACTCGTAGGTCATGACGATCACGCGGTCCACGATCGAGCCCAGGGCCGCGTAGTCGACGAAACCGACCCAGGCCTCGTCGGGCCTGTCGCCGGCCTTGGGCGCCACGGCGACGGACAGCGGGTAACCGGCGCGATGGAGGATGGCGGTCATCTCGCCGATAAAGCCAGTGTAAGCTTCACGGTCCTCGGGAGGCAGGTTTTCAAAGTCAATGTTCAAAGAGTGGTAACCTTTCTCTCTAAGGACCCGGAGGGTGTTTTCGATCACCCGCGTGCGCAGCGCCGGGTCGTTGACGATGGCGTGTCCCAGGTCGGAGCTGAAGTTCGTGCCGTCGAAATTGGTCAGCACCATCTGCGGCCGCACGCCGTGGCGGCGCGCCGCCTCGAGGACGGCGTCCTCGCCCTCGGGGGCGACCAGTTCGCCGTCGTGCCCGGCCCGGTAACTGAAGACGCTGACGTAGGTCAGGTGCCGGGCGGTTTCGTCCAGGGCGTTTACCGCGCCTTTGCCCGGCAGGATGTAGGCGTTGACTTCAATGGCAGGCTCGGGGGAGGTCACGTTGTCGGGCTGCCCGTAGTAAGCTACAGCCGGTGAACCAAGGGGAACCAGTGCGGTCACCGCAAAAAGCAGGGAAACAATCAGGAACCGCGTCGCCTGCCGAATCGCAACACACCACGCTTTCGAGGAGGTAGTTTCGCAACGTGGTTCGTATTCTTCGTCAGGAACGGCAGCCCTTTAAGCAAATTCTGTAGATTTAACCGGGGATTACTTCCGCCGCGGGCGTGAGAATCTCGACATCCGCCCGGGAGCGGGCCGCGGCGGCCAGGTCGCGGACGGTACGGCCGTTGAGAAGGCGGTCGGGGACCAGCTCGGCCAAGGGCACGAGGACGAAGGCGCGTTCGGCCATACGGGGGTGCGGAATGGTCAGGGCGGGGTCATCCATGGTTACGTCGTCGTAGAGGAGAATGTCGATGTCTATCGTCCGCGGTCCCCAGCGGACGGTGCGCACGCGGCCGAGGTCCCGCTCGACGCGCTGAACGGCGGCCAGCAGGTCGAAAGGGGACAAGTCCGTCGTGACTTCGATTACCGTATTCACAAAGCGCGGCTGGTCGATGAATCCCACCGGCGCGGATTCGTAAAGGGAAGCGGCGCGCAGCACCGCGATCCCGGGCAGGGCGCGCAGGCGCCCGATGGCGGACAGGATGTTGGCCCGCCGGTCACCGAGGTTTGCACCGAGGCCCATGTAGGCCTTTGCCGAACCCTTCCCGGTCATCGGCCGCGCCTGATTTCCACGGCGGCATAAGCCAGGTGCCCGGGGATGGGGGCCGACGGTTTCTTGACGCGGACCACCACCTCGCGCACCGGCGCGTGCCCGGCCAGGATTTTGGCGGCGACGGCCTCTGCGGCGGCCTCCAGGAGCCGGAAAGGACGCTCGGTGAAGACCGTTTGCACGTCGGCGTAGACCAGCGCGTAGTTGACCGTCAGGGCCAGGTCGTCGGTCTCGCCGGCCGGCCGGAGGTCGGCCAGCATTTCGATGTCCAGGATGAACCTCTGGCCCAGCTCGCGTTCGCTGTCGGAAACGCCGTGGTAGGCGTAGATTTCCAGTCCTTTCAGGATGATCTTATCCATTTTCGTCCCATCCCCGCAAAATGGCGTCGGTCATCCGCGCCACCCTGGTCATCGCCAGGACGTCGTGGACGCGGACGATGCCGGCCCCCCCGGCGATGCCGACCGCCACCGTGGCCGCCGTCCCCTCCAGCCGCTGGTCCACAGGCAGGTCCAGGACCTTGCCGATGGTCGACTTGCGCGAGGTCCCGATCAGGATGGGCAGACCGAAGCCTTTCAACTCACCCAGCCGGCGCAGGATCTCGAGGTTGTGGGCCGGCGTCTTGCCGAAGCCGAACCCCGGATCGAGGATCAGCTGCCGCTCGCTGATGCCGCTCTTGAGCGCCAGTTCGACGCGCTCCTCGAAGTAGGACCAGACTTCGCCCATCAGGTCGCGATAAACGGCCTTCTCGCGGTTGTGCATGAGCACCACCGAGACGCCGGCCCCGGCGACAAGCTCGGCCATTCCCGGGTCCCGCAGGGCCCACTGGTCGTTGATGACGTGCGCCCCCGCTTCCAGCGCCGCCCTGGCGACCGCGGCCTTGGAGGTATCGACGCTGACGGGGACGGGCAGTTCCCGCACCAGCAGCCTGAGTACCGGGAGGATACGGGCGGTCTCGACCTCAGCCGGGACGGGGGTGTGCCCGGGGCGCGTCGATTCCCCGCCCAGGTCGATGATGTCGGCGCCTTCCTCGACCATCCGCCGGGCGCGGGCCAGGGCACTCTCCGGCGTCATGAAAAGCCCGCCGTCGGAGAAGGAGTCGGGGGTGACGTTGAGGATGCCCATGACGAGAGTGCGCTTGCTCAAGGGCAGAACAATGCCCCGGCAATCGAGGTCCGGTAGCGATTCCTGCTCCAGGTTGTCCACGACACAGCGGAGCCGGGCCCCGAGCTCCGGCAGCCCGAAAGGCTGGATCAGCAGCTTGCGCGCCAGGCTGCGGTAATGGGTCACCGTCCCCATGAGCAGGACGTCGGTGCTCTCGACCGAGCAGTTGATGCATCCCCTGCTGACGGCCGCCTCCCCGCCCCGGGCCAGCATCTCCTGTTTGAGGATGTTGGCCTGCCAAGGAGCGAGGCCTGTAACCTTCAGCAGGCGGTACACGGCCTTGGGGGCCATGATCTTGCAGCCCCAGTCGTCCGCTCCCACCAGGGCGATCTCCCGCCTGGCCTCTTCCGTGTTCGTAATGCTTACCGGACGAACCTGCCACCTCATATTAAATGCATCCATAAAACGCAATCATATCCTTATTTCCAAGTGTTGACTCCAGGCATTGAAACGCTTTTATAGCTTACAACTTACGACATATAGGTATATTATCCTTGCAAACTCCTTCTATTTGCCAACCGTTTAACGACGTCCTGTCAAACGCACATCGCAAGCCGATCCATCCCTTATTCCCTGCAATTTCGATTTGCCGCTTGCAAGCATTCCGGCATCCGACTTCCGGCTTCCGACATCCTTATGCGTCACCAGGTATACGCCGCCTAAGGTCAGGACGGCCCCGACAAGGTGAAACAAGGCCAGCCGTTCTCCCAGGAACAGCACGCCCAGCAGGGCCGACCAGACCGGGACCATGTTGACAAAGATCGACGTCCGCCCCGCGCCGACCTTGTTCACCCCGACCAGCCAGAAGACAAAGGCGACGCCCGAAGCGAAAACGGCCAGAAAAAGCATGCTCCCCATAGTGACCGGGCTTAAGTCGAGGAACGACTGCCGGGGGAGAAAAGGGCCGGCGGCAATCAGCAGCATCACCGCCCCGAGTCCATTGGAAAACGTCGAGGAGGCCAGCGGGGTCATGCGCCCGGTGGCAATTTTGCCGGCGACCGAGTAGACAGCCCACGACACCGCGCAGCCGAAAAGCATCAGGTCACCCTGGTTGACGGCCCATGCGGCGAGCACCGAGAGCGAGCCTTTGGTAATAATCACCGTCACACCCGCAAGGCATAGGAAAAACCCCAGCAACTGCCCGGGCCCGAAACGCTCCTTGAGGACGAAGAAGGAAATGATGGCCGTAATCATGGGACTCGAGGCGATGACCAAGGCGCCGTCGGTAGCCGCCGAGGTCCGCATGCCGTAGAAGAAAAGAGCGTTGTACAGGAAGACGCCGGTGGCGGCCAGGAGCAGCAGCACCGGGAGATCCCTCAGTTTCGGCAGGTTTTTCAGGCCTTCCCACCGCAGGAAAAAGGGGAGCAAGAACAGAAACGAGATCGAGAAGCGGACGGCGGCCGCGACCAGCGGGTGCATCTCCAGGACCACGAACTTGGCTGCGACGAAGGCTCCGCCCCACATCATGGCGGTCAGAAAGAGAAACAGGTAGTGCCATTCGAAACGACGGCTGTCCAAAATCTGTTGCCCCTCCGTATAACTCTGCATAAGAAGAGAACCGTGAAGGCCCGGAGGCCTTCACGGTTCCGCTATGCCTTCAATTGTTACCAGCGATTATTCGGCCGGCTTGTACTCCCAGACCATTGCCTTCTCTACCAACTGGAAGATGTGCTTGACCTTCAGGCCAAGCTGGTATTCCTTATTAATGTCGTTCAGCTGGTCGTAGCAGTTGTGGCACGGGGCGCAGCAGATCTCGGCGCCGGTGGTGCGGATCTGTTCGGCTTTCAGTTTGCCCTTGGCCATGCGGTAGGGCTTAATGGTATCGCCCATCGCCAGGGCGCCGCCGCCGCCGCCGCAACAGTAATTGTACTGGCGGTTCGGCCACATCTCGACGAAGTTCTCGCAGACCTGGCTGAGGACGTAACGCGGCTCCTCGACGACCCCGCCCTTGCGGACGGTGTTGCACGGGTCGTGCAGCGTTACGATCTCAGTGTTCTTAGACTTGTCGACCTGGATCTTGCCCTCGCGCAGGATCTCGGCCAGGTACTCGACCATGTGCAGGATCGGGAAGTCGACCGGAATCCACGCCTTGGCGCCGAACTTGAAGGCCCAGTAGCCGTGGCCGCACTCGGTGCACACGAGGCGCTTGGCGTTGAGCTCGCGCATGGCGTCGACGGTGATCTGGAAGATCTTCGTCGCCTCGTCGTCGCGCCCGTTGAAGAGACCGAAGTTCGTCACGTCGAAGGCCTTGGTGGAAAGCGTCCACTTGGCGCCGGCAGCCGTGAAGATCTTCGTCCAGGTCTTGATGTCTTCGGGATAGTATTTGATTTCACGCGGGTGCGGGATGAACAGGAAGTCGCAGTCGGGGACGTCCATCGGGATCCTGAAGTTCGGGTCCCCGAGCTCTTCCTGAAGCTCTTCCTGCATCCAGTCGATGGTGTCCAGGTAGTCCTCCACGCTGACGCCCATCTGGTTGCCGGTTTCCAGGTGGGTATTGGCGACTAGCTGCAGCGTGCCGGGCGCCGTCAGGCCGAAGTTACCGCGCACCGTGCGCACGACACCGCCCATGTCGATGCCCATCGGGCACTCCATGGTGCAGCGCCCGCAGCAGTTGCAGTTCCAGACGAAGATGTCGTCCAGGGTGCTTTGCTTCAGGCCAAGCAAGATCTTACGGATAAACTTGCGCGGGTCCATATTGTCGACCGCACCGTTAAAGCAGCAACCGGCCGCGCAGGTGCCGCACGTCAAGCAGGTCTGGAAGAAACTCCGCTTGGCGGGGTCCAGGATACGGTATTTCTCCTCTATTTCCTTGCGGAAAGAGGGGTCGGACACATTCGTCAAAGCTAGGGCTTCCATAATATCCCTCCAACCAACCTAATTTGGGGGTATGACCGTTGGCATCTGACGTGTGAGGTCAAATAAACGGTCTAAACAGTCATTCCTTAGGCCAGCAACGCCGCGATCTCGGCAAAGATCTGCTCATCCTTGAAGCCTCTAGCCGACAGAGCCTTGGACGGGCAGGCCGCCACGCAGGTGCCGCAGCCCTTGCAAAGGACTTCGTTGACTTCGGCAACCGTATGCTTGCCGCCCTTGTCGACCAGTGAAACAGCGTTGTACGGGCAAATCGTCACGCAGATACCGCAGCCGGAGCACTGATCCTGGTTGACGAGCGCCACGGCGCCGCCGCCGACCAGGGCTTCCTTCGTTAGCACGGTCGCCGCACGGCCCGCCGCAGCCCGGCCCTGGGCAATTGCTTCCTCCAGGAACTTGGGCCCGTGAGCCAGGCCGGCCACGAAGACGCCGTCCGTCGCAAAGTCGACCGGGCGCAGCTTCATGTGCGCTTCAAGGAAGAAGCCGCCGTCGTATTCGCCGCAGACCTTGTAGAACTGGGCGATATCCTTGCTGTCCGGAGCCACCGTCGCCACGTTCAGGGCGAGAAGGTCGGCCTCGACAGCCAGCGACTCGTTCAGGACCGGGTCAAACACGTTCACGATCAGCTTGCCGTCAACAGCCTTGACGTCAGGCTTACGGTCGACGTCATAGCGGACGAAGACAACACCCTTCATACGGGCTTCCCTGTAGAAGTCTTCCTTAAAAGCGTAGGTGCGCATATCGCGGTAGAGGACGTAAACATTGACGTCCGGGTTAAGCTCCTTTAGCTTGAGAGCGTTCTTAACAGCCTCCGAGCAGCAAATCCGGCTGCAATACATCCGGGGTTCTTCACGGGAGCCGACACAGTTGATCATCACGACGTTCTTCGCGCCCTTAACCTTGTCGGAGCCCTTAGCGATCTCCTCTTCAAGCTCAAGCGCGCTAAGGACACGGGCGTCCTGACCGTAGAGGTACTCGGTCGGCTGGTAGACCCGGGCACCGATGGCGATAACGGTAGCGCCGTGCTCCAGGACTTCTTCCTTGCCACCGGCACTCACGGTGGTCTTAAAGTTGCCGACGTAACCCTCAACGGCGGTAATGGTCGCACCCTTGAAGACCTTGATCCTCGGGTTGCCTTCAACAGCCGCGATTAAGCCCTTAACGTAGGACTGGACGTCGACACCTTCCAGGGTATAGTGAATCTTGTTGGCCATACCGCCGAGGACGTCGGCCTTCTCAACAAGGTAGACATCGAAGCCCTGGCTGGCCAGGTCGAGGGCGGAATTCATGCCGGCCACGCCGCCGCCGATAACCAGAGCCGCCCGGTTGACACCGAGGGTCAGGGTGTAAAGCGGTTCGAGCAGGCGGGCCTTGGCGACCGCGCGCTTAACGATGTCCTTGGCCTTCGCCGTGGCAGCGTCCTTGTCCGTCATATGGACCCAGGAACAGTGCTCGCGGATGTTGGCCATCTCAAACAGGTAGGGGTTCAAGCCGGCTTCGGCGCAGGTCGCCCGGAAAAGCGGCTCGTGCGTCCGCGGGGTACAGGAAGCAACGACCACGCGGTTGAGCTTGTGCTCCTTAATCGCATCCTTGATCAGCTGCTGGGAGTCAGACGAACAGGAATACAGCATATTTGTGGCAAGCACGACGTTCGGCAGGGTGGCGGCGAAGTCCTTCACCGCCGGAACGTCAACGTACGCGCCGATGTTGATGCCGCAGTGGCAGACGAAGACGCCGATGCGCGGCTCCTCGCCGGAAACGTCGACCTCGGCCGGGGCCTCTTCCTTGGTAACCAGCGTCCCACGGGCTTCCGCCAACAGGCTGCCGGCACAGGCAGCGGCCGCGCTGGCCTGCATAACGGTCATCGGGATGTCCATCGGGCTCTGGAAGGCGCCGCAGACGAAGACACCCGGACGCGAGGTTTCGACCGGAGCGAGCGTAGAGGTCTCGGCGAAGTTGTACTTGTTCAGCTTGACGCCGATCTTTTCGGCCATCTCGACCGTACTCTTCGGCACGCCGAGGCCGACCGACAGGACGACCATATCGAACTCTTCGTAGGCAACGGAGCCGTCCTCGTTGGCGTAACGGATGCCGACCCTGTCACCCTCCAGCGGGTCCAGGCCGTAAACACGGGCACGGACAAAGCGGACGCCGGTCTCCTTCTTGGCCCGCTCGTAGTAGGCTTCAAAGCCCTTGCCGAAGGTACGCATATCCATGAAGAAGATGGCGGTGTCGAGCTTACCGGGGGCATGCTCCTTGGCGATCATCGCTTCCTTGATCGCGTAGGTGCAGCAGACCGAGGAGCAGTAACCGCAGCCGATCTTAACGTCGCGGGAACCCACACACTGCAGCCAGGCGATCTTCTTCGGCTCCTCGTGGTCGGAGGGCCGCACGAGGTGGCCGCTGAAGGGACCGGAAGCGCTGAGGATGCGTTCAAACTCAAGGCTGGTGACCACGTTCTTCACGGTCCCGTAGCCGAGGGCCTTGAGCGGGGCGGGATCGAACTTCTGGAAACCGGGGGCCAGAATCACCGCGCCGACCTCGAGGGTCAGGGTCTGCGGTTTCTGGTTGAAATCAATGGCGTCCTTCTGGCAGGCTTTCTGGCAGAGCATACATACGGGTTTGCCCGTTTGCACGCCCTTGGTCAGGTAGAGGCACTTGTCGGGCTGCCAGATGGCGTAGGTCGAAGGCACGGCCTGGGCGTACTTGTTGCCGATAATCTTCATCGTATTGATGCCTTCGTTGAAGGGGTCCGGAACCTTCACGGGGCACTTGGCGGCACAGTCGCCGCAGGCAACGCACTTGTCAGCATCGACGTATCTGGGCTGTTGAACAACGGTGGCCTTAAAGCTTCCGGGCTCACCGTCGAGGCCGGTCAATTCGGCCATCGTCACGAGCTCGATGTTGGGGTGCCGCCCGCATTCTACCAGCTTCGGGGAAAGGATACACATTGAGCAGTCGTTGGTGGGGAAGGTCTTATCCAGCGAGGCCATTACACCGCCGATGGCCGGGGACTTCTCGACCAGGTAGACCTTGTACCCGGCGTCAGCGAGGTCCAGCGAAGCCTGAACGCCGGCGATACCGCCGCCCACCACCATAACCGATCCAATCTTATTCGGCATAGTGCTACACACCCGTCCTCCCATTTGAGCGTCCCGGCAAATTTCTTTGCCGAGCCAAAAACCTGGAATCTATCAACCCGTTGGTAAACCGCAGCGAGTTTTCCCCATCCCCTCCTTTTGATTTATTCTTTAGTCAGTCAAACAACCGGCAGTCAGTCAAACAACCGGCAAAAGAAGACGCAAAACCGGGCCCACAATTCCGAGGGCCTCGGACTTCACCCCAAATCTTGTCCATAGTATAATTCGCCCGTCAGTTCACTGTCAATTCTTTTGTCCCGACAGGCTCCAATAAGAACGCCCGTCCGGCGTATAACGCCGACCGGGCGTTCTTTTTATTCATTCTTCATTCATCCACAGTAGCATTCGGCGCCATACACTAATTACCCTACTGGGCACTGCCATATTCGAAGAAAAACGTGGCTAACGCTTCCAGAACAGGAGATTCATACTTCTCGATCTCGCCCGCATCGGACATCGCGGTCAGCTTCGGGTCGACGGGCATCCGGGCGATCAGCTTCATCCCCGTTTCGGCCGCCACCTTGTCCGCCCTGCTGGGACCGAAGATTTCGTACTTCTCGCCGCACTTGGCGCACTCGAAATAAGCCATGTTCTCAATGAAGCCGTAAACCGGGATGTTCATCATGCGGGCCATGTTCAGCGCCTTCTTGACAACCAGGATGGCCAGTTCCTGCGGCGCGGTCACCATAATGAGGCCGTTGATGGGCAGCGACTGCATCACCGTCAGGGGGGCGTCACCCGTCCCCGGGGGAAGGTCGACGAAGAGGTAATCGACATCGCCCCAGGCGACGTCGGTCCAGAACTGCTTGATGGCGTTGCCGATGATCGGCCCTCGCCAGATGACCGGCTCCTCGGGGTTTTGCAGGAGAAGGTTCATGGACATCAGCTTGATGCCCAGGCCCTTGCTGTTCACGGGAAGGATATACCCCTCGGTACCGGTGGGGCGTTCGGTCGCGCCGAAAAGCTTGGGAATGCTGGGTCCGGTCAGGTCGGCATCGAGAATGCCCACCTTCTTGCCCGCGCGGGCCAGGGCGATGGCCGCTATCGCGGTCACCGTGGATTTGCCCACGCCGCCCTTGCCGCTCATGACCGCGACAACGTTCTTGATGTCCGAAAGGTCGTTCGGCGCCAGTTTCTCGATGGCCGGTCCCTTCTTGCCGGGGCACCCCCCGGCCGGCGCCATTTCAAGTTCGCTGCCGCCATTCTTCTTATCGGGAGCCAAAACTCGTCACCTCTTCAGAAAGTTATTTCTTATTCTGTACGGTCGAGCGACCGTGCATCCCTTTTCTGCGGCCCATACCCCGCTGGCTCAGGCTGGCCACCTCTTCGCTGCCGCATTTCGGGCAGCAGGGATCAGCCTCGGCCGGCTGCCCGTCCCACTCGATACGGCACTCGGCGCAGCGAAACCGGCGGGAAACGTACTCGTAGTTGCCGCCCTCAAGGCGGATGGCCTTCCCCTCGACGAGGGCCTGCGTAAGCTTCTGCCGGGCGCTGGTCAGGATACGCTGGAAGGTCGGCCTGGAGATGCCCATGCGCTCGGCGCAGGCCTCCTGTTCCAGTCCCTCGGTATCCTTGAGACGCAAAGCTTCGACCTCTTCGATGGTCAGGGCGACCTCTTCCAGGCTCCACAGCGGGATACCTGCCGGTTTGAAATAGGTGCAGTGAGGCAAAAATTCGACACGACGGCACTTGGGCGGGCGTCCCATTATATCCTCTCCTGCTGAAGAAAGTAGGCTGGTAACCGTAACTAAAATTATAGTAAAACAGTCAACATTGGTCAATGATTTCGAGCATAGCGACAATTAAATCCCGTCTCATACCTCCGTGCGGCCGCGGGCATACTAAGGGAAAATCGCAAGGAGGGAAACAACATGGCTGTTATGTGCACCGTCAACAACTGCCATTACTGGGCCTCAGGCAACAAATGCGCGGCCTCGGACATCCTGATCTGTTCCGACGAGCTGGCCCAAAAGGCCCCCGAGAGCTGGGACGCGAAGGACGCAAAACAGGCTAACGCCACGCCGGTGAAAAATTGCATAGACACGGCCTGCAAGACCTTCGTCGACAGGGGTTCCCCGGCCACCAACGTGGACGGCGCCACCAGGAAGATGTCTTAAAGAAATTCTCGCCTAATTGAACCTAAAGAGGAACTCTGACGACGAGTTCCTCTCTCCGTTTAATGGGCCTGTTCGGTATGGTCTACCCCTTTATCATCAGAACGGGGCAATGAGCATGTCTGGTCACGAACTGGGAAACGCTGCCGATAACCAATTGTTGCAAGCGGCTTAAGCCCCTTGCTCCTACAACAATCAGGTCTACCTCGTTTTCGTTCGCGAAACGAACCAGGGTCTGCCCAACATGGCCGAACAGCAGGTGCGCCGTGACGTTTTCACGATCAAGAGCCGGTTTAATCTTTGCGAGGCTCTTGTCATAAAACGCCTGCGCCTGCGCTTTAATGTCTTCGACTTCCCCCACGCTCCCGGCGTAGTCGGGCAGGTGAGCGACCATCACGACATCGAGCGAAGCCCCGTACTTCCCGGCGAGGTCCAGGCCGGCGGCAAACGCCTTCAGGGCATGGTCCGAGCCGTCGTAGGCCACCATTATCTTCTTAAACATCTCCGACCCTCCTCAACTTATCCTTCCCCTGTACTCTTTCCGCCGTCAAAAAAGCATTCTTGCGCCCTGGGCCGGAAGAAGGCCTGCGCGATAACCGTGGGCACGATGGCGCTGCTGATCACGGCTGTTACCAGGATGGTGTACTGTTCCTGGTTAATTATCCCATGCGACAGGCCGAAAAGGGAAGAAATCGTACCAAAAGTCAGACCCGTCGACATCAGCAGGGTCGTGTACATCCCGTTGCGGCTGCTGAACCGGAACAGCTTGGTAAGCGGCAACACGCCGGCGAATTTGGCGACGACCTTAACGGCCAGGTAGATGACGATCAGCAGCGCCCCCGAGGCGATGGCAGGCAGGGAAATAAAGAGACCCGCTTTAAGGAAGAAGAAAGGCGTTAAAACGGCGAAAGCCATCGCCCTCAACCGCGCCAGCAGTTCCCGGTGCGCCATAAAGAAGCCGGCCACGGACAGGCCCAGCAGGTAGGCCGGCAGAACAGCCTCACTGTTGGCCTTCAAAGCCAGGCCACCCAGGAAGAACAAAAGGAACAGGAAGTATTTGGCCTCCATCTGGCTGACCCGGTTGCCGTACCGGGAGGCGAACCACGGCGTGAGCTTCGGGGTGACGGCCAGCACCACGGCCGAAACACCGATAAAGATGCCGAGCCAGACATCGAAATTAGCGAAGAAAATGCCCAGGGCCAGGACCGTGCCCAGGTCGGTGACGAAACAGGCGGCCAGGATGATCTTGCCGAGTTCGGTTTCGTTGAGGCCCGTCTCCACCATCACCGCGTAGACCACGGCCACCGAGGTCGTGGACAGGGCGATCCCGGCGATCAGCGAGGCGTCCATCGTCCAGCCGGCCACCCAGTAAGCGTAAGCGAAGGCGGCCAGGAAAGGAAAGAAAAAAGAGGCCGTGCCGATGGACACGCTCTCTTTAAACTTGCTGCGCAGGACCACCGGATCGACCTCGGCCCCGGCCAGGAAGGTTAAAAACACGCTGCCGAAGCCGGCCAGCATCTGCACCCAGGGAACGACCTCCAGGTGGAGGAAGTTGCCCCCGATCACGCCGAACATGATTTCGGTAATGGCCACCGATAATCCGAGACGGACCGAAACCAGTCCCGCGGCAAGGGCGAGCCCGATCCACAATGAGGCGACGAGCCACTCGTTCACTGTTTCCCCTCCTGCTGCATCTGGTCGAGACCGGAACAAAAAGGCCCCCACCCGTATCGGTAGGAGCCATCAGCATCGCTGCGCTTAAAGGCGAGCCCCATCGCCCTGGCTATCTTATTCCACTTTAGTATCTTATCCAACCGGCAAACGCGGCGTCAAGTACCTTTTTAACCTTCAGGCCGCAGGGTTTTCGGTCTTCGCCCTGCGCCAGACCAGCCAGAACAGGGGCAGCGCCACCACCTCCAGGGCTACGATAAACAGAGTGACGTAAGCCAGGCGTATGTCGTAGAGATAACCCAGAATAACGCTGCCCAGCATCCAGGCCCCGCCGTAGGCGGTGTTGAAAATCCCGTAGGCGAAAGCGCGCCCGCCCGGCCCGACCATGTCGGCGACGGCGGCACGCATGGTTGTTTCCTGGATGCCCATCACCGCTCCCCAGAGGACCATCCCGGCCAGGGCCGGGAGATAGCCGTTGCCGAAAATCAGCCAGGGCAGCGGCAGGACTAAGAGCGGCACGGCGATGAGGGTGCCGAGCCCCGCACGGTCATAGAACCTGCCGGCCAGCAGGGCCACGACGGCGTCCACGCCCATGGCCACGGCATAAAGCACGGGGATCTGCACGTCGGAAACGACGCCCTGCAGCTTGAAATGGTAGGATACGATCTGGTAGTTGGCAAACCCGCCGACCGTTACGGCCGTAAAAGCCACGTACAGCCAGAACACGCGCGGGAGCCGCGGTTTGCAGGGCTCTCCGCACACCTCGGGAGCCTGCTCCAGAAGATGCGGCGCCGGAAAGGTCTGCCGCGCCCACGTCAATGTTCCCAGCGCCAGCAGCGCCGGCACCAGCAAAATTCCGAACCCGACCCTGTAATTGCCGCCCAGGTAGAGGGTCGCGGCGGCGAGCAGGGGACCCGCCAGGGCCCCCACCTGGTCGAGAGCCTCGTGGATGGCGAACCCCCACCCGCGCCCGGTCTTTGACGTGGCAAAAGAAAGCATCGCGTCCCGGGCCGGCGTGCGCAAACCCTTCCCCATGCGTTCCAGGATCAGGAGCCCGGCTGCCGTCTCCCACCGCCCGGCAAGGGCCAGGGCGGGCACGGCCAGCAGGTTGATCCCGTACCCGAACGCCGTCAGCAGCCAGTACCTGCGCGTCCGGTCGGCCCAGTACCCCGAGACAAGGCGCAGCCCGTACCCCAAGAACTCCCCGAACCCAGAGACCAACCCTACAATAAGGCCGCTGGCGCCAAGCAGGGCCAGGAACGGGCCGGAGATGCTGCGCGCCCCTTCATAGGTAAAATCGGCAAAAAGGCTGACAACGCCCAGCAAGACAATAAACTTAAACGCCTGTCTCTTACCGCCGTCCTCCCTGGCCAAGGCCTTTTCCGATTGATTTACGTTGATGGCCTTACCGGCTTTAAGCCGCTTTCCTCCGTAGCTATCAGTCAAATCTATTCCTCCTACTCAAACGTAAGAGGTTTACGGCGCCATGCCCTAGGAGACCGCTGAAAAACTGCGCCTGGCAAAAAGGATGTCGGATGCCAGAAGTCAGAAATCTGACCTGATGAAATCCGCAGAGCGATTGCTAAGGATTATAGACTTGCAATCGCGAAGCAATCGCTTCCCGTAACCGACCTCTGACCTCTTGCCTCGGACCTCTTTTTGAGCGGTCTTAAGGGTAACTTCTGAAGCATAGCCGTACCCTAGAGATGCCTATGCCAAAACCAGTGTATTGGCTTTTTGCAGCACTCTCCTAGACAAAGAACTGGATGATGTACTCGAGCGCCAGGCCGGTGATCAGAATTCCCAGCAGGACCTTGATCCACCGCTCCGGCAGGTACTTCTGAAAGCGCGCCCCGACGTAGGTGCCGGCCAGGCCGCCGACGCCGAAGAGGGCGCCCAAGGCCCAGTCGGGGCGGACCACCTTATCGGCGGCGTAAGAAGTAAGGGCCAGGATCTCGAAGAATGTCACGCCGGCGATGGAGGTCAGGAAGGTCCCGGCCAGGGCGGCGCCGGCCACGGTGTAGATCGGCAGCCCCATCACCGACACCACGAAGGGCGCGATGATCGCCCCGCCGCCGATGCCGTAGATGCCGCCGATCAAGCCGACAACAAGGGCCAAAATAAAGATCGTCATCGTGCTGAAGGAAAAAGTCTCGCCCCAGAACTCGTACTCGATGCGGGACAGCGACACCGACTTCGTCCTGACCACGGCGTCCGCCGGCAGGCCGGCGGCCAGGCGTCCCTTGATCTGTTCCTTCTGCTGCTGCACGCGCGCTTTGAATTTCTGCTCAAGCGCCTTCTGCTTCTTCTTCCCCTCGCGGGCGCGTCCCGTCGACTCGTAAAGGGTACGCACCCCGAGGTACAGCAGGACCAGGCCGACGAAGAGCTTGAAGGCCCGCGGGTCGGGCAGGTACTGGATGCGGATCAAAGACCCGGCGAAGACCCCGGGCAGCGTGCCGACGATCACCACCCAGGTCAGCGGCCAGGCCATCCGCCCTTCCTTGATGTAGCGGTAAAGCCCGCCGGGAATGGCCACGATGTTGTAGATCAAGTTCGTCGGGCTGACCGCAGGGCTGACGAAGCCGAGGACGCTCACCTGGAAGGGTAGGAGCAGGAAGGCGCCCGAAACGCCGGCCGGAGCGGTCATAGTGGAAACCAGAAAAGCCACCAGCGGGGGGATCAGCGGAAAAACGTCGACGCCCGAAACGGGGAAATGCATCAATCCCTCTCCTCTCTTTCCTTTGTGACAAACTTACCGATTGCTACCGATCTGCCTTATCATCTCAACCTTTTCAACCCCAAGCACGCCAAGTTTAAAAGCTTTTCTGAAACCGGCCATAGCCACCGAGTGCGCCAAGAGGGGAACCAAGAAGACATAAAGAAACACGCTACAGAGCCGTCGCTGGCTTCCCAAACTCACCCTTACTTGCTTAACAAGGAATCAGCCCGTTCTCTTCCAGTATCCTCTGCCCCTCGCGGCCGTGCACCAAATCCAGGAAGGCCTGCGCCAGGGCCGGGTGTTTTGTCTGCCGGTGAACCCCGATGGCAAACTCGATAGGTGCGCCCCTGACCACCGCCGTTTCCCCGGGCTGCCGCCCCTCCAAGGTCACCGCCGCCCGCGCGTACCGTTGGGCGAAGGCGGGGCTGGAAAGGTCGATTTCCCTGGGCAAGGTCAGGTGCCGCAGGTCAAACTGTTTGGCTACCGAGGAATAGACAAAGGCGTAATCGATACGTCCCTGGGCAACCAGCTCGACCAGGTCGATCGACTTCGGCACAATCCGGTCGCGCGGGCACCGGGCCTGCAGCCGCTTGTAGAGGCCGCCGCGGTTGTAGTACCGCTCGGCCAGCTGCCAGACCATCAGCGTCCGATAGCCGCAGGGATCCAGGTTCTCGTCCGAACGGGCATACGTAACCCGGTCGGCGAGCAAGACGTCCATCCAGTTCCGGCTGTCGATTCCTCCTTGCCCCCTGGAGTATTCGTCAAAAGCAATGACAATCCGGTCAGTAGCGAAAACAAAGCACCGGGCCACGATATCCGGAGCCAGGAAGTCGACGAAGATAGCCGGATCGGCCAGCACGATGACGTCGGCCTTTTCCCCATGCTGCAGCCGGCGGGCGCATTCCCGGGACCCGGCTCCCTGCATCGTCACCGTTACACCCGGGCGGGCATCCTGGAAGACCCGCGCGCACTCCTTGAGCGGGCCCCTCAGCGCCCCGGCGTGCAGGATGTGTAGAGACGCCTCGCTCATCGGACCTCATCACCTTTCATAACTTCCTCGATGTTTTCTTGCGTGATAAGGCCGCCCCGGATGTTCTCAAACAGCCTTAAGAACGCCTCCAGCTGTTCGCGGCGGCGGCGCGCATTGGCGGCCATCATATCTAAAAGATGCTCTCCTTCAACTGTCAGGTGGTAGACCCGCCGTGCGGGGCCGGACTCCCCGGCCTCCCACTGCGAGTGCACCAGGCCGTCGTCCTCCATCCGCCTGAGGTTGCGGTAAACCGTAGCCGGGTCGCTCTCCTCACCGGTAAAGGCCACACCGTTTAACATCTGGATCAGTTCGTAGCCGTGCATGGGGCGCAGCGAGAGCAGCAGCAAGAGCCCCGGCTGCAGCAGCCGTTCGGCCCGCAGGTAGGCAGCATATTCCGATGACTCACCGTTCAAGACATTTTGCCGGCTCATGTTTGCACATCTCTTCTATTTGCATAATGCACTTAGTGTTGTGAAAATAATAGCATGCCGTTCGCCACTCTGACAACAACCTTTCTTCCATACTTACTTGACTTACTTGCGCAGCCAATTAGCCGGGGCAGGTTAAAACTTGGGCTTGTCCGGGTAAGGAGCAGAAGGGGACAAAACACGAACGGCGGGATTGCACCCCGTTTTTGCAGTCACTCTTACTGGTGCGGCCAAAGCTTTAATTCGGGATTAACGGCGATACCTGGGATAGAAGTACATCCATAAGCCCGTTCCGGTCATCAAAAGCAAAACATAGGCCGTCAGCTCGCTGACACTCCGGTGCCACGTCCTGACAGTGGAACTGCTGACGGGTACAGTATCAGCTTGGACCTGGTTTTCGTATCCCGCCCTTTGCTGAATTCCCTGGCGATACTGCCGGCCGCCGGTTGTACTGTTCTCCATGAACAAACCGGTAACCGCGATGAGGATAAACAGTACTGCCGCTGGTATCGCCAAAAACTTATGGACCTTTCTGGCCATCCTGTAACTGTTAATCGAAACGCACCCTCTCCCATACCTCTCATTACCGTTCTTATTCAAGATAGTAACACGATTTTCCTAATAACCAGCAAATCCTGGATGAGAAATCCTCCGCATGTACCTGCCTTGTACGCATTCAAAAAGTGTTCGAGCTTTCGTTACCGGTTGTTCACAGAGCTGTCAAATCTTTTGGGTATGATAGCCAAAAGCCGGTACCGGCCGAAAGGAGGTGAATCCTCGTAGCCCGTTCCGAAAGGAGGTGACCTTATGAAACGCAGATTGCTGTTAGTGGCTGTTGCCGCACTGGTGGTCTTCGCCTTTGCCCAGGCGGCGTTTGCCGGGTGGGGCGGCGGTCCGCGGATGCTCTCCAGCGACAGCTGGGTGAACATGGCTGACACCTTGAAACTTACTCCCGAACAGGCCCAGAAAATCCAGAACCTGCAGAAGGATCACTTTGCCAGCACCCAGGATGTCCGTGCCAAGCTGCAGCAGCTGATGTTTGAACTGCGCAGCTTGCAGTGGCAGCCCGGCGCCGATCAGGCGACGGTAGACGCCAAGATCAAGGAGATCAACGATCTCCGTGAGCAGCTCTACAAGGCTCAGCAGCAATACCGGGACCAGATGAAGTCCCTGCTTACCGACGAGCAGCTCGCCCAGATGGCTAAAACTAGAGGCTTCGGCGGCGGCCGTCACGGCGGATTCGCCCGTGGATGCTTCGGCGGCGGTTTTGCACCGAGCTCAAATTAAGCGAATGTTGATCCGCAACTACGATAAGGGGAAGGCTGTAATGCCTTCCCCTTCCGCATGTCTCACCCATTACCGAATGATTGGACTCGGTGATAAGTAATGTAGTTACTGGGGGTCAGCGTATTCAATGTTCGCCCGGCTGCGCAGTTCCGCCAGCCAGGAATCGAATTTCTCCTGGATTTTTTGATCTATAAGCCTCGTTTTTACATCATCCTTTATGTCCTCAAACGCCGGATTAACGGCAGCCTTTTTCTCCAGCGCCTGGATGATGTGGTAGCCGTATTGCGTCTGCACCACGTCGCTGATTTCCCCCAGGTTCAAGGAGAACGCCGCCTTTTCAAACTCGGGCACCATCTGTCCCTTCTTGATGAATCCCAGGTCGCCCCCGCTGCCTGCGGTGGCATGATCTTTAGACTTCTGCTCCGCTATCTTCGAAAAGTCGGCTCCCCGGCGAAGGTCCTGCAGAATAGAGACTGCCTCATCCCTGGTGTCGACCAGGATGTGCCGTACTTTGACCTGTTCGGGCTGGCCGAACTCGTCCGGGTGGTCGGTGAAGTACTGTCGCGCCTCGTCATCGGTTACGGTCACGGTGGGGGCGATCAGTTTCCGGACTGTGTGCCACATGGCGATCTGTTCCTTTACCTTTTCCAGGCTGGAGCCCTGCAGGGCCAGCATCCGGTCCAATTCCTCATCGGAAGCAATCCCCCAGGTGTCCTTCATACTCTTTAATTCAGCCTGGATTTCTTCCGGAGTCACCTTAATACCCTTTTCTTCGGCTTCCTGCATAATCAGCATTCTGTCAACCAGATCTTCTTGAGTCTCACGTCCTACCAGCTTGTACATTTCCTGGTAGAGCTGCTCTTTGGTCAGCTTCTCACCGTTTACCCTAGCCAAAACCTCTCCCCGGCCGTTCCACCAGGCCCCGGCCAGAGCGAGCACCAAGACCGCAAATACGGCCAGGCCAATCATTTTGAAATTGAAAGCCTTCACTATTTTTCCCTGGTTTTGTTCAGTCAACAAATAAGCCCCCTTGTCGTTGTTACCCTCACCCTGCCCTTCACAAGGACTCTGAATGAGAGCACAAAGTCCTGTTACCATTCTACCCGAATAACTTTCCGGAGTCGTTGCCAAAGTGTGAAAATTCCCTGAACAAATTCCACTGTGCTAAATGGAAAGTAGTCATAAGGACCGGCCCCTGAAACCCTTTGCTCCACCAAGAATCACTTTCAATACTTTCATGGGTATTGAGCATATGATATATTTACTATATGTTTAATGTTACTCTCTTTGTGCTCACGATAGCGGTGCTGGTTTACTCATACCGCAAGGATATGAACAAGCCGCCAGGCTTTGAAGATCGCCCAAAAACAGTTTTTGAACATCTTCCCCGGCATGCTCGGCATCATCGGCCTGATCGGCTTGATGCTGGCCCTCGTCCCGCGGGAGATCATCCAGAGCCTGTTCGGCAACGACAGCCTGGTCGGAATCCTGCTGATTTCAGCAGTCGGCTCCATTACCTTGATGCCGGCGTTCATCGCCTTCCCGCTGGCGTCCTCTCTAAGCGGCTCATCTCGGAGGCCACAAGATGGCGGATATCGCTTCTTTCCTTGGCAAGTCCGGTGCACTGATTAGCATCGCGGCCAGCGATATAAGCGAGGGACTCCGTCACGTGACGGAAAGTGGGGTGCTTTCATCCGGGCCGTGGAGGCAAGGCTGGGAGGCGGAAAACTAAGAAAATTTAAGCCCTGACCCCAAGTAAAAAGGTGCTTTACGATCCTCATCCCAATGTCGTATCATGTAAGCATCTTGGTATACCATATGCCAGAGGTGAACATACGGATGAGTAACGGTTCCCCGCTGAAGCCTATCGTCAGCGAACTCGACTCCCAGGTCCGCGAAAAAGTCCATGAAAAGCTTCGCGAGGCCATTCTAAGGGGCCGTCTGAAGCCCGGAGAGCGCCTGATCGAACGCAAGCTCGCCGGGCAGCTCGGCGTCAGCCGGACTCCCGTGCGGGAGGCCCTGCGCATCCTTGAACTTGAAGGCTTGGTATCCCATCTCCCTCGCATTGGTGCTGTTGTGGCCCAGGTAAACGACATGGAGGTCTATGAGGTATACCGCATCCGGGTCGTTCTGGAGGGCCTGGCCGCCCGGATGGCCGCGGAGAGAATCGAACCGGGCCAGCTCGCACGTCTGGCCGAACTGCTGACATCCATGGAGGAACTGGCCGCCAAGGACGATCTGGAAGGCCTGGAAAAGGCACACCGTGAGTTCAACGACACCATTTACCGGGCGGCCGGCAGCCCCCGCCTTTACGGCATGATCAGCTCCCTCGTCGACTACATCGCCACCTATGCCAGGGTGGGGTACTCCCATCCCGGCCGCGTCGCCGAAGCCATGCAGGAACACCGCCAACTGGTAGAGGCCATCAAATTGCGCGACGGCGACCTGGCGGAGCGGGCCGCCAGGGAGCACATCAACAACTCCAGGTACGCCTACTTCAAAAAGACGGCCGGCACGCTGGAACTCGAGGGTATCGGCCAAACGCGGAAGGACATTGAGCAAGAGCAGACAACGACATCTGGAGAGGAGTTTTAAGAATGTCGGGAACGGAACTGGTTCTCGTTTTGCTTACGGGCGTTGCGTCCGGATTCGTTAATGTCGTCGGCGGCGGCGGTTCACTGATTTCGATGCCCGTGCTGATTTTCATGGACCTGCCCTCGGCCGTGGCCAACGGGACCAACCGCGTCGCCCTGATGGTCCAGAGCCTCGTGGCCATCGGCTACTTCCGCCAGAAAGGATTTTTCTATCCCAAGCTGAGCGTCATGCTGGGCATCCCCGCCGTCCTGGGCTCGATCGTCGGGGCGAAGTTCGCCATTTCCTTGTCGGACGAGATGTTCAACAAGATCCTCGCCCTTGTGATGCTGGCGGTCCTGGTTTTAATCATCTTGCGGCCGGAGAAGAAGTTTCTAAAAGAGGAAAGAGAAGATTTCAGCCCGCTGCGCCTGGCGGCGGCAGCCCTGGTTTTCTTCGGCGTCGGCTTTTACGGCGGGTTCATCCAGGCCGGGGTGGGGTTCGTCATCATCGCCGCCCTGGCCCTCATCACCGGCATGTCCCTGGTCAAGATCAACAGCCTGAAGGTACTCGTCACCCTGATCTATATGACCTCGTCGCTGCTCGTCTTCGTTATCAGCGGCAAGGTCGACTGGCTGCTGGGCTTCGCCCTGGCCGCCGGAAACGCCGTCGGCGCCTACCTGGGGAGCTATTTCTCGGTGAACAAGGGCGACAAGTGGATTCGCGCCTTCCTCGTGGTTTCCGTGGTGCTGATGGCCGCCAAGCTGCTTAACGTCCACAAGCTGCTCTAATGCTAATGGGGTCAGACATACCGATTGTTACCGATCTTCCTTCAATTATGTAAATTATGTAAACCCCGGTCTCTAAATAACGCTCCATCACTTATTGTTATATTTGGGAATACCTGTGAACTAAGCGGGCATGCCTTAATAGTCCAGCTGCCCGAAGAGGTACAGAAGAACAAATAGGGCGCCTCCTGCACGTTTGCCGAAAAAAAGCTTTACTTTTCTCCAGAAGACGTTTCCTTTTGAGTGTTTCTTGCCCTCACATCCTCACTCTCTCACCTGCACATAACAAAACTTTATGCATCTATCTTAATCCAAAACCACTCTTTGTCTGTCATGTTTATAAAGGGGCCAAACACTTTCACATGCTTGCCTTTTTAACCCCAGGGGGGATCACCCCAACGGCCTTCCACCAGCTCTGGGGTCAAACCTTAAGTTTTCTTAAATACTACAGGATTGCTCTTTTAATTGGCAAAGAAAGCGGCTCATCTCGGAGGCCACAAGATGGCGGATATCGCTTCTTTCCTTGGCAAGTCCGGTGCACTGATTAGCATCGCGGCCAGCGATATAAGCGAGGGACTCCGTCACGTGACGGAAAGTGGGGTGCTTCCATCCGGGCCGTGGAGGCAAGGCTGAAAGGCGGAAAACTAAGAAAATTTAAGCCCTGACCCCAACTCAAACTCGTGTCCCAGCAGCGTCCTGCTGTCCAACCTGATCCTTGGCGAAAAGCTGATGCCCTGCCACCTGTTGGGGCTGGGTTTCGTGGTGGCGGGGATTGCATTGATGGCGTCGACAAAGGAACCGGAACCGCACCCTGCTGATGAGAAGTGCCGGCACGTTGCTCGTCCTGGCGGTCGTCATACGCCTCTCGCGGAGAAGCGATCGGGATAACTTCCTTAACACGCAAACGTCCGTATGATGAATTCCTTGAACATCGGTTCCACAAAACGATACCGGGCCCTTGCGACTCTCTCGATAATGCCTTTCTCCTCCAGTCTATTGATTGACCGGGTGACGGCATTCGCTTGGGGTTTGTCCTTGTACGGCTGTTGGCCGGTGGCAAGCTTACAGATCACATCCCGCATCTGAGCGGAGCGGCCGAGTTCGGTCAGAATCTCGGTAAACGCCGGTTCGAGAATGGTCTGCGCCTGCTCGTAAGCCTGGTGCAGGACGGGCAGCGTCAAGACGTCGCGCCCGCCCAGGGCCACAAGCTGGTATGCCTCGTTGCACAGCAGCATTGTATCATACGGGTGGCCGCCCGTAAGTTCCAGGAGTTCCCTCACCACGCCGGTATCAGCCTCCACCCCGCGACTGGCGAATTTGCTTTTAATGTAGGTAAGCCACGAATCCTGCGGAACGGGCGGCACCGGCAGAGGGACGGCGAAACGGTAAAAAGCCTCCCGGCGCGAAGAAAACAGCGTCTTCATCATGCTTTCTTTGGATCCCAAAAACAAATAGCTGACCCGATCCTGATGCTGAAAGGCGGCACGCATTCGTTTGAAGATGTTTTCACCTGCAACGATGGACACGTCCTGAAACTCGTCAAAGAGGACAATGATTCGCTTATTGTCCTTTTCCGCCAGCTTTTGCGGGAACTCCAAAGCCTGGTCCAGCAGTTCATCCGAACTAGCCTTCCGACTGACAAAAAGGCTGACTTCCATTTCCAAGTCCTGCAGCCTCAAGCTCACCGGAATCGGACCAAATTGGCGCAACTTCTCCCGAACGGCGGCCAGCGTTTTCGGCAAGCCCGTACGGTTGGCCAAACACCCTTCCATAATCCGTTCCGCCAGATGTTCTTTATCCCGGATAGCAAAACAATCAATTGAAAGAGTGTAATACCCTTTGTCTTTCAGGCGTCGCAGCGCTTCTTTAGCCAGGGAAGTCTTCCCTATTCTGCGAGGGCCCGTCAGCATGATGCTATTCCCTTCTTCCAGCCTGGAAACAAGTGCATCAACGAAAGGCAATCTTCCAACCAGGTCTTCTTCCGGTACCGGATGTCCGAGTGGAAACAGCTTGTCACTCAAGGTTTCTCAACCCCTTAACACGTATTTAGTATTATTATAACACCTTGAGCGTGCTATGACACTACATAAATTGTAGTATTGCTTCTTGCCCCAAATTAGAATTTGACACAATATGGCTACATTGTTCCTCGACGCCCGCCGATCACTTCGAGTTACGAAACATAACAAAACTTTATGCATCCAAAACTCCTCTTTGTCCGTCATGTTATAAAGGGGTGTGCATTTTGACATACTTGCCCTTTCTAATCCCAGGGGTGCTACCGTGCCGCAACCACAAGACCAACCCCGTATTACCAACAGAGAAAGGGGATCCTACACCTTTTGATCCAAGGGAAAAGAAGCAACCATACAATCGCCAAGGAACTCCACCTTGCCCTACCAACCGTAAAACAATACTGCAGCCGCCTTTATGCCAAGTTTGGAGTCAGCAACAGAACCGAACTTGCGGTTCGCATTCTTGGAAAACCACGACCATAGACCATAAATACATACTTTGGTAGGATTGTCGAACCAAGGAAGAAATTAGGATATGTCTTACAAGAGACAGGTAATCCACGGCGATTCTGGACCGGCTTCTGCACCACTGGCTAAGTCCTAAACATCGCGGGGAGAGTTACCGCCTGAGAAACCCGGCCGATCTGTTTTAACCACAACTCAGACTGAAGGTTGTTAACGTCGATTAGCCAAAGCCATAGCTTGCCGATTGGGTGGGTCAATTACTTTCCGGCACCAGTGGGTCAAAACTAAGTCGGCGTTGACAGTTATGGCTAAAGCGACACAGGAAAGGCGTTCTTGGTCGGAGAAACAGCATGCCTATGGAGACTTGCGCAACAAGAAAGCGCATTATTCTGGACACGTCGGTTTTACTCCACGGCCTTGCCTTTCCCTTTACGGACAGCGGATATTTGCTTCGGAAATGTTGCGAAGGTCTGGTGGACATTGTCCTATGTCCGCAAATAATTTCTGAGGCCAAAAAGACTTTATCCCAGAAGAACCCACGGTTTGTTCCGGCCCTGAGACAAGCCCTGCTGCAGATAACCCGCACTTGGAAACAGTAGATAAGGAGGTACTCAACAGAGGGGTTGAACTTGCCGAGCACCTGGAGGATGCCTACGTAGTTGCGTTGCCGCCCAAACTCACTCAGGCAAAGGAAGGATAAGAACAGCTTCCAGAATCTAGTTGACGACTTTTCGTGACCGAAAATGACGATTTTCTAGTGGCCAAAAGTGCGGATTTTCCATTATCCATTGCCACTGGTGTCACACACATGGGAGTTGATTTCCTCTACGCTCCATTACTTATTGTTATATTCAGGAGCACCGCAGACTAAGCGGGCATGCCTTAATAGTCCAGCTGCCCGAAGAGGTACAGAAGAACATTAGGACGCCTCCTGCACGTTTGCCGAAAAAAAGCTTTACTTTTCTCCAGAAAAGGTTACAATAAGGATGGCTCAAGTAATCGGTCGAAAGGGTACGGTTCAATATCCTTCTCAACTACTTAATGGTAGGGGGGTCAAAGGTAAGTGAATCCCCTGAACCATTCTGAGCAACAAAGTAAAGTATTGAGGAGGATTTTCTATGTTTCAAGACAAAACCCTAACCTGCCGTGACTGCGGCGCCGAGTTCCTTTTCTCTGCCTCTGAGCAGGAATTCTACGCGACAAGAGGGTTCACCAACGAACCCGGTCGTTGCCCCGACTGCAGGGCGGCGCGCAAGCAGCAGAGAAACAGTTTCGGGGGCGGCTATAACCGCGGCCCGCGCGAGATGTTCCCGGCCACTTGTGCCGCCTGCGGCGCCGAAACCGAAGTTCCGTTCCGCCCGTCGGGCGACCGCCCGGTTTACTGCCGCGATTGCTTCGGCAGCAACAGAAAAGCCAGCCGTTACTAATCTGTGAGGCCGAAGAACTCCTCCGCCCGTAGGCGGAGGAGTTCTTCTTTATCAATGGAGCCAGACTGATCTTCTGCATGTCCGTAAATCTGATAGCCTTGGGATCTAATAGGGAGCCTTGGGATTTTCCTGCAAATCATTTCTAGTAAGACGAACGCAAGTTAGAAACTCCTACCTGAAACAGAATATCTCTACGGGAGGTTTTTACTTATGGACCAATTTACTTTAGACCGGTTTACTTTAGACCGGGATGAAGCCCTCTTATTGGTGATTGATATCCAAGAAAGGCTCGTCCCTGCCATGAGATATGGTAGACAAGTTATTAGGAATACTAATATCTTATTAACTATAGCGAAAACATTGGGAATTCCCGTCATGGTCACTGAACAATATTCCAAAGGCTTAGGGAAGACAGTACCAGAAGTTGCTGCTTATCTGGATGGTGCCACAACGTACGAGAAAATCACCTTTTCAGGATGTACTAAAGAGGTCCTTTCTGCACTGAATCAAATCGGGAGAAAAAAGGTGATTATAACTGGAATGGAAACTCATGTTTGTGTTTTCCAAACCGTTAGGGATTTACTAGGTCTTGGTTACCAGGTTTTTGTGGCAGCAGACGCCGTATGTTCTCGGAGTAAAGAAAATTACCGTAATGCTTTATCCATAATGGCGGCTATGGGGGCTGTTATTACAAATACTGAAACAGTATTCTTTGATTTGATGAAAGAGGCTGGTACACTTCAATTTAAGGAACTCTCGAAATTAATAAAATAAATGAGGGTCAAACCTTAAGTTTTCTATCACGTTCTTGCCCGTGGCAACAACAAACAGGATGTTTTTCTTGATGAGCCCGACTACTGCCTATATCTGTCTCTTCTAGAGAAATACAGCTCGAGACACGGTGTCACAGTCCACGCCTATGCTCTTCTCCCCAACCCGCCAGCACGCCCACGCACAGCAGCGGCCAGCCCTTCGCGGTGTTGATCCTGGACCTGGACCACTTCAAGCTGTTCAACGACACGTTCGGACACCAGGCGGGCGGTGGCGCAAGCGGTGCAGAAAAGCCTGCGGGCGGCGGACGTTGTGGCACGCTACGGCGGCGAGGAGTTTGTGGTGATTCTGCCGTAGACCGATGCAGGAACTGCCTTTGAAATCGCGGAGCGCCTCCGGCAGGTGGTGGCCGGGACCAGCCTGCCCGACCCACAGCGGCCTGCCGAATATTTGCCTCCGCTGACGGTAAGCGTGGGCGTGGCTGTCTGCCCGGCCCACGCCACCACTCTGGGTACACTGCTCCATGCGGTCGATGCGGCCATGTACGCCGCCAGGCAGGCGGGGCGCAACCGCGTGGTGGTGGCGCAGGCGGAATGAGCCCTGGAGAAGGACCAGGGTCTCTATTGGCATAACGGCAAAAAATGTTAAGATATCGGAAAGACGGTATTGGAGGGATACTTGTGCAAGGTAACAGCTCTTCGGAGACCTCAACGAAAGGCAGGACCTCGCTCCTCCTGAACTACATGCGGTTTTACAACCGCTTGCTGCACGTTTTCTTGGGTCTCAGTCTGATCGTTGCTTCCCTGCTCGCCCTCTGGATTTTCGCCCGTGACGTTTATGGCGCCGTCTTTGCACAGCACAGTATTCTGGATGGGTTTTTGCACGCCCTCGGTATGCTTCTCATCCTCTGGACAATTTCCGAGCTCATCAGCGCCGAAGTACGATACCTCAGCGGGCAGAAGGTTCAGGTCGCCGTCTTCGTTGATGTAGCCATCGCCGCCTTATTGCGCAAGTTGTTGATCGGTGATATCGAAGGGCTCAGTATAGAGGTCCGGTTGGTCAATCTCGCGGGATTGGTAGCCCTTGGCATCCTGCGCTGGGTATTGACTTACAGTAGCATTGCTCAACGAACTAATGTATACCGTCCGAAGGCCGGCATTAAGCGGGGGAGATCGCCCGGCTTGCGACGGTCATCGACGGTTAATTAAATTTAGCATAAACCTCTGGCCGAGTAGCCACTAATGCAAAAAGCCCATCCTGAACAGTCAGGCAGGGGCTTTTCCGGTTTCTGTGAATTTAAGAAACATACTCTTAGCCTAATGCCCAACGCCTAGCGTTTTTTAGAACAGGCCCTTGACCCGCCCAAGTTCGTCGATGTCGATCTGGAAGGCGGCGGGACGCGAGCCCAGGCCGGGCATGGTGGACATGGTCCCGGCCAGCGGGTAGATGAAGCCCGCGCCGACTGACACCCGCATGTCGCGGATCGGGAAGACGTACCCTTCGGGGACGTTCTTCAATTCAGGGTCGTGGGAGACGGAAAGGTGGGTTTTGGCCATGCAGATAGGCAGCCTGCCCCATCCCATCCGCTCGAAAAGCTCGATCTTTTTCTCAGCCACGTGGTCGTAGTGCACTTCGGCGGCGTTGTAAAGCCTGGTGGCCATGATGTGGATTTTTTCCTTGATGCTCAGGTCGTCTGGGTAGAGGAACCGGAAGTCGGTCTCCCGCTCGCACATCTCCACCACGGAGCGGGCCAGATCGACCGCCCCGGCGCCGCCCTCGGCCCAGGCGGTCATCTGGTGAGCGGCGTCCGCGCCGGCCTCCAGGGCCTTTCGCCGCACCGTTTCGACCTCGGCGTCGGTGTCGGTGACAAAGCGGTTGATCGAGACCACCACCGGCACGCCGTAGTACCCGGCGATCTTGATCATGTGGGCCAGGTTGCGGCAGCCTTCCTCCAGGGCGGGGAGATTCTCACAAGTGATCTCCTCCGGCAGGGGGCGCCCGGCGACGACCCTGCCGGCTCCCCCGTGCATCTTCAGGGCCCTGACGGTGGCGTTGATGACCACGCAGTTCGGCCTTAAGCCCGACTGCCGGCACTTGATGTCCATGAATTTCTCCATGCCAAGGTCGGCCCCGAAGCCGCTCTCGGTAACCACGTATTCGGCCATCTTCAGGGCCATCAGGTCGGCCAGCACCGACGACTGGCCGTGGGCGATGTTGGCGAACGGTCCGGCGTGGACGATGCAGGGCTGGCCCTCGAGCGTCTGGATGAGGTTGGGCTTGACGGCGTCGCGCAGGATGACGGCCATGGCCCCCGCGCCTCGCAGCTGCTCCGCGGTGACCGGCCGGCCTTCGTAGGTGTAAGCCACCACCATCCGCCCCAGGCGCCGGCGGAGATCCATGATGCCTGTGGCCAGCGCCAGGGTGGCCATGACCTCCGAAGCGACCGTCATTTCAAAACCGGTCTGGCGCGCGTAGCCGTTCTGCCGGCCCCCGAGCCCGATGATTACATCGCGCAGGGCGCGGTCGTTGACGTCGACCACCCGGTTCCAGGTGATCGTTAAGGGGTCGATGTTCAAGGGGTTGCCGTGCAGGATGGAGGCGTCGATCATGGCCGCGAGCTGGTTGTGGGCCTGACCTACGGCGTGGATGTCGCCGGTGAAGTGCAGGTTAAGGTCTTCCATGGGCACCACCTGGGCGTACCCGCCCCCGGCAGCGCCGCCCTTGATGCCGAAAACGGGTCCCATCGAGGGCTGCCGGATGGTGCAGATGGCCCGCTTGCCGATGCGCCCCAGCCCCTGGGTGAGGCCGATGGTGGTCACGGTCTTGCCTTCTCCGAGCGGCGTCGGGGTGATGGCCGTCACGTCGATCAGTTTGCCGGTAGGCCGGTCGGCCAGCTTCTCCAGGACGTGGAGCCCGATCTTGGCCTTCCAGCGCCCGTACAGGTCGATGTCTTCCTCGGTAAGCCCCACGGATTCCGCAATCTCGCGAATGTCGATCATCTTATGGGCCTGGGCTATTTCAAGGTCGGTAGGTACAAACTTCATCGTGGATCCTCCCGAGAGTAAATCGTTTCATACAGCGAATAGTTGACTCTTCGATCATAACATTAGCTCCGGGTATTAAGCGTTAGAACAAGACAGACGGGGAGAGGACCACCAGGATGCGGCTTGCCCCTATCCTAACGCTTGGTGCTCAAAGCTTAGTGCTGCAAAAAAAACCCGGCCCCACGGCCTGTTGAAAAACCGAGAGCTGTTCAAAAACAAGCATGGCACGGAAGGCGAAGCCGGCCAGCGCGGAGCGTACTGGGGTGGTACGTGAGCACTGGCCGGCAAGCCTGACAAAGCCAGGCGAAGTTTTTCAACAGCCCTCCAGCCGGGTTTTTTTTGCTATTCATAAATCCACGCGTCAAGCGTACGGTCGAACTCCACGATTTCCTCCGGCTTGAAGAAGAGGTTGATCTCCCGCTCGGCGCTAGCCGGTGAATCGGAGCCGTGCACCACGTTGCGGCCCACATCGACGCCGAACGTGCCCCGGATCGTACCCGGAGCCGCCTTTAAGGGATTGGTGGCCCCCATCATGTCGCGGACGCCTTGTACGGCATCCTTGCCCTCGATAACCATGGCCACCACCGGCCCGGAGGTGATGAACGACACCAGGTCCCCAAAAAAGGGCTTCTCCCTGTGCTCCCCGTAGTGTCTTTCCGCCATGGCCCGGTCGATGCGCATCATCTTCAGGGCCACGATCTTGAAGCCCTTTTGCTCGAAGCGCTTGATGATCTCTCCCGCCAGGCCCCGCTGCACGCCGTCAGGCTTGACCATTGCAAAGGTGCGTTCCAACTTCCTTCATCCTTTCAACCGGAACATTGAAATCAGATGCTGAATCCGAAGGATTCAGCTAAGCGGTGGCCTCTCCCGCGGCCTCCCGCATCAGGGCCTCGAACTCCGGTCCCTCGATCGTCTCCTTCTCGAACAGCGTCTTGGCCACCTTGTGCAGGCCGTGGATGTTCTCCTTCAGGATCTGCTCCGCCCTGCGGTAGGCCGATTCAATAATCTTGCGGACCTCCATGTCGATGGCGTAGGCGATCTCCTCGGAGTAGTTGCGGTCCCGCGCCAGGTCGCGCCCCAGGAACACGGCCTCTTGCTTGCGTCCCAGGGTCAGCGGGCCGAGTTCCTCGCTCATCCCATACTCCATGACCATCTTGCGCGCCGTCTCCGTCGCCCGCTCCAGGTCGTTTTGGGCCCCGGTGCTGACATCCTTCAAAACGATGGCCTCGGCCACGCGGCCGCCCAGCAGCATGACGATCGTGTCCAAAAGCTGGGACTTGGTCATGTAGTTACGGTCTTCCTTGGGCAGGAGCAGCGTATAACCCCCCGCCCGGCCCCGCGGAATAATCGAAATCTTGTGTACGGGGTCAAGGTTGGGCAGGAAGTAGCTGACCAGGGCGTGCCCCGCCTCGTGGTAACTGACCAGGTTCTTGTCCTTGTCGCTGATCACCCGCGACTTCTTCTCAGGACCGGCGATGACCCGCTCGATGGCGCTTTCGAGCTCGCGCATGCCGATGCGCTTCTTGTTGGCCCGCGCCGCCAGGAGAGCGGCCTCATTAATCAGGTTTGCCAGATCGGCCCCGGAAAAACCGGGGGTCCGGCGCGCCAGGACATCGAGGTTAACGTCGTCCTCCAGCGGCTTGCCCTTGGCGTGCACTTCCAGGATCTCGCGGCGCCCGTTGATATCCGGCATATTGACGACCACCTGGCGGTCGAAGCGCCCGGGGCGCAGCAGCGCCGGGTCGAGGATATCCGGCCTGTTGGTGGCCGCGATGATGATAATGGCTTCATTCGGCTGGAAGCCGTCCATCTCGACCAGCAACTGGTTCAGCGTCTGCTCCCGCTCGTCGTGGCCGCCACCCAGCCCGGCCCCTCTCTGCCGGCCCACCGCGTCGATCTCGTCGATAAAAACGATGCACGGCGCGCTTTTCTTGGCCTGATCGAAGAGATCGCGCACGCGCGAAGCGCCGACGCCCACGAACATTTCCACGAAATCGGAGCCGCTGATGCTGAAGAACGGCACCCCCGCTTCACCGGCGACGGCCCGGGCGAGCAGCGTCTTGCCCGTGCCGGGCGGCCCGAAGAGCAGGACGCCCTTGGGGATCCGCGCCCCGATCTCGTTGAACTTGCGGGGGTTCTTAAGGAATTCGACAATTTCCTGCAACTCCTCGCGCACTTCGTCGACCCCGGCGACGTCGGCGAAGGTCACTTTCTTCTTATCGTCGTTGTGCAGGCGGGCACGGCTCTTCCCGAAGGACATGACCTTGTTGCCCCCGCCCTGCGACTGCTGCATCAGGAAAAAGAAGAGCGCCACGATGAGCAGGATGGGGAACATCGTGGTCAGGAGACTGACCCACCAGCCCGGCTCGGCCGGCTTCTGGTAGACGGCATGGACTTTCTTTTCCAGCAGCAGGGCCCTCAGGTGATCGTCATCCAGCGGCCCCGAGCTCTCAAAGTTGCTGCCGTCCTTGAGCACGCCCTTGATGGCGTTCGTCCCTTTTTCCGGCTGGATTTCGACGCGCTGAACCTCGCCCGCCTCGACCGCCTTGACGAACTGGTCGTACGACAGGAGTTCCGGAGTGCCGGCCTGCGGCGAAGTGTACTTGATCAGGGCGATGATGACCAGCACGATTAACAGATATATGCTCAAATTCTTGAAAACCTTATGCATGCAGCCAACCCCTCTCGGATTTCAGCTAACTAGCCACATAACAGCAGTATTTTACCACATCTTATTTCCCCTTTTCAATCTGCCCGAAACCCGCTGTTTCACGCCGCATCTCAAGGAATAACGCCCTGGTGGTACCTCTATCCACCCGGCACCATTCGGCGGCCCGCATCCCCGCCACCCAGGCGATGCGGCCCTTGCCGTCCACGAGCAGAGGAATCCTGTCCCGCTCCCGGCGCGTGACCTTCAGCCCGCTGAGGAACTTCTTCAGCCTGGTCACCCCGGAGCCGAAGGGCTGGAAAACGTCGCCGGGCCGCCGGTTGCGCACCGCCAGGGGCTGGACCAGCCGATCGAAGTCCAGGACGGCCCTGTCGGGCCCCAGTTCGCGCGGATCGGGGATGTCTTTCCGGTCGACGATGCGGCACTCCAGCTGCGCCCCGGCCTCCGGGATGTCCGTTACACCGGGGACGGCCACCGGGTATGCGTAAGGCGTCGCATCAGGCTGGGGAAAGGCGTAGGTAAAGGTGACCGCCATCTGTTCCTTGGTCATGTAAACCCCGCCGGGGAACTGGACGACCTGTCCGCTCTCCTTCCGGGCAATGATCTCGAGGGCTTTTTCCACCTGGTCGAAGGGCAGGTCGTCGCGCCCGGTGAGTTCGGACCAGGCCAGGCGCACCAGCCGGCGCTGCAGGGCCAGCGGCACAAGGTCGAAGGCCTTGCGGTCGAAAGTAACCTCGTCCTCGGTGACGCCGGACTGCGAAGCAAAAACGCGCAAGGCCTCCGCGTGCATGAAAGCCTCGTCGGCCCGGATGATTTCGGCCATGCGCAGCAAAGCAGGCACCAGGTTGGGGTTGTATGCGCTCTGCAGCGCGGGAATAAGTTCGAGCCTGATGCGGTTACGCGTGTAATCGGTGTCGAAATTGGATGTGTCAATGCGCGTCGCCAGCCGGGCCCACCGGCAGTATTTCTCGATGGTCGACCTCCGGGTTCCCAGCAGGGGACGGACAAAAGGACCCCGGACCGGCGGCATCCCCGCCAGGCCGGCCGTCCCCGAACCCCTTAAGAAGTGAAAGAGGATCGTTTCCGCCTGGTCGTCCGCGTTGTGCCCCAGGGCCACACGGTCAGCCCGGGCTTCACCCATTACCCGTTCAAAAAAGGCGTAGCGCAGGTGCCGCGCCGCTTCCTCGATCCCGCGCCGGGCTTTTTTCGCAAAGGCCGCGACATCACCAGCATCGGCAACAAAGGGCAGGCCGTATCCCTGGGCCAGCCTCGCAACGGCGCGCGCGTCTTCGTCGGACTCTTCTCCCCTGAGCTTGTGGTTGAAGTGCGCGACGACCAATTCTATACCCAGCCTGGAACACAGGTTGAACAGGATGTCCAGTAGAGCGGTCGAATCGGAGCCGCCCGAAACGCCCACCAGGACCTTGTCGCCCCGCCGGAACATGGCGTGGCGCTTGCAGTAAGCCTCGACATGGTTGGGAAGGTCTTCAACCTGCACGTTATCACCACCAGACGGCCAACGGCGATCTAACACTTTTTATGCGCATCCCTTAGTATCTCTTGCAAATTCCACATCAGGGCGGCATTACCTGCAAGCAAAAAGCGGCGGGGGGATAAACGGCGGAACGTGAACGTGCAGCCAACGAATCAAGGGGTGGCTTCCGCCACCCCTTTACGTACCCGATTACGAACCGACCCGCCGGGACCGGAAAGGCACCTCCGTGCTCGTTGACTTTCTGCACGAACACTACCTTGAGGACTATTCCCTGGACGGCCTGGCCCGCATCGCCAACTACAGCCCGTATCGCTTCATCGCCGTCTTTAAAAGCGAAACGGGAAAAAGTTCACCGTGACCTTCAAGCGAAAGGTAGGCCTTTCGCCTTCGTAGTACCGCAAAGCCCTGGGGCATCCGGAATAGCGCTGAATTCGCAAGGGTTCAGCTCATGGTCTTTCCGATCCGCCCGACGAGTACCGTCATATCGTCGGGAATCAGGCCGCCCGCGGCCTGGCGCGCCCTCTCCAGGATCAGGTCGGCCATCTGTTGCGGCTCGACCGCGCCGATCTCGCTGATCACGTCGGCAAGCCAGGACTCCTTTTCCTGGCTCCCGCCGTAAGCGTCGAGAACGCCGTCCGTGACCATGACCACGACGTCTCCCACCCCCACGTTTTTGACCACCGAGTTGACCTCGATGTCTTTTAAAATCCCGACTGGCAGGGACGCGCTCCTGATGACGCGGACGTTGGTCCCGCTGAGGATGAAACTGGGCGCCGCGCCGATCTTGACGCATTCCGCCTTACCCGAATAAAGGTCGATCACCGTGATGTCCACGGTGGCAAAGCTCTCGTCGGGCGCCCGCAGCAGGAGGATGGAGTTGACCGTCTTGACGGCCATATCCTGGCCGAAGCCGGACTCAAAAAGGTTCTCCAGGAGGGAGACCGTCGTGCTGCTTTCCATCGCCGCCTGGGGGCCCACCCCCATGCCGTCGCTCAGGAGCATGCAGAACTTGCCCTCCCTCAGATTCAGGAAAGAGTACGTGTCGCCGGACACGGGGCTGCCGTCCTTGCCGGCCTTGGCCACCCCCACGTCGACGTGGTAGCGCAGCGCCGGGTAAAGGTTGAACGTACAGTCCGCAAACTCCCCCCCCGTGCTGCACTTCATGGCGCCGACGGTGAAGGGCTGGCCGATGACCTTCGACACGACAGGAGCCATCATGTACCGGCAGGCCAGCTCGCCGTGGCAGGGCGGGCGGGAGATCCTGATTTCCAGCCGCCCGTCATCGCGGGGGGAACTGGCGATGTAGGTGACGGGGATGTCGAGCTGGTTGAACTTCCGGCGCAGCGCGACCTCGACCCGGCCGGCGTTTTCGACGGTCGAACAGAGCTCGGCGGACATGTTCTGCATGATGTTCGCCAGGCCCCGCAGGTGCTCCGAAACGACCTCGCGGCTCTCGACCAGGCGCCGGTACCAGTACCGGTTGACCCTGTAAGTCTCGTAGAGGCAGGTGAGCGTAAGCGCAAGTTCATTGACTCTGAGGCAGCGGCGGCGGACGTGCTCGGGAAAATCGTCGGCGGTAACCTTTCCCGTGGCCTCGACGGCCCGGAGCACATCGAAAAACTCCTGGTGCGTCCGGTACGAGTCGCGCTCCCAGCAGCTTTTATGCAGGGGGCATTCCCGGCAGATCCGGTTACGCACTTCGTCCAGAAGCTCCTCGAGGGTCGTATCCCCTTTTACATCCGGTCCCGTGGAAGACACCTGGGCGAAAGTCCTGGAAAGCTCGTCAAACATCCGGGCCCAGCCGCCCACGCGCGCTTTGATAATCTCCTTGACCTTGTCGTCGGAAGCCGCCGCGCCCAGCGCTCCTTCGGGCAGCACGTACCGGAGTTTTTCCATCCACCGGACGGGGACAAGCACAAAAAAGGCCACGGCGATGGCAGCCTCGACCAGGACACTTTCCAGATCGTTGTAATCGTTGATGTAGACGGCAAGGATGATGTTGCCGAGCAAAAAGCCGATGGCCACGCCCAGCTTGCCGAAACGCCGGCACACCCCGGCCAGGAAGCCGGCGAAGGCATAGACACCGATGGCCGCCGGAGCCGCGACAAAAGCCACGCCGGGAACCACCCCCACGACGGCGCCCCCGGCGGCGCCGACGCCTCCCCCGCCGAGGATGGCGGCCAGGAGCACGGCGAACTTGCTGGACACCCCGGCCAGGGTCACGGAGGCGATGCTCAACCGCCCCATCCCGGCGATGATGCCGGCCAGCATGACGATATAGCAAAAGAACTCCTCGCCGGACAGCGGCCGGGTCCGGGGAGCAAAGGCACTGATCATCACGTAGGTGAAGACCCCGGCAAGAGCGGCCTCCACCATCAGGGCCACGTAGTCGTAAAGCGCGGCCGAGGCGAAGGCGAGGAAGGAGGCCTTGACGACGACGGTAACCGCCGGGATGAGCGCGGCCACGACCAGGGACGGGCGGCGGAAATCCCCCGGCATCGCCCGTAAGGCCAGCCCGACGCCGGCGGTGATCAGCAGCGACTGGGCCATAGCCACCCCCTGCAATACCGTCGCCTGGCCCAGCAGCATCGCCGCCACGGCGGGCCAGGCGGCGGGGCCGAAACTGTACAACGCCGCTCCCGCGAAAGCCGGGGCGAACGGGCTGAGTTCCCCCATCAGAACGGCGCGGCCTAGGAAAAAACCCGCCGCGCAGAGGACGATGCGCTGCCAGCTGAAGGCGCGGGACACAGAGTCCAGGTCCGCCCGCCGCCTCGGGGGCGTCACCGCTCTGGCCCATTCCTTGTTAACCCTCTGGGGGTCCGGGATAACGCTGAGGTGCTCGGACAATCCCCCCACCCCTTATTTCCAATTTTTACTAATTATAGAGGAAGGGGGATGGAGATCCGTGTCATAAGTCGTAGAGAGTGTTATCTTTCTTTCGACACGGATCAGGCTTAGCGATACTTATATAGCGCTAACGAAACACTTCCATATGGGTATTGGGGTTAAGTGTTAGACTCGAAGGAATCCCCGTCCCAAGCTGAATCCTTACGGATTGAGCGGTAGTAAGTAGTAAGTAGTAAGACTCGAAGCAATTTCCGTACGGGAATTCAAATATTTATCCTGGCGGATTGGGTGGTACAAAACCTGCGTTACAGCCTGATGCTTAGCTGCCAGCAACTCTAAGAGCTAACCCATGCAGTATGTCGTAATCACTTACCGTCACCGTGGTTTTGGCCATAGCGCCCATGGCCAGGAGGCAGATGCGCACGCCGGCGACGATGATGTCGGCGCGCTCGGGCTGCAGGCCGGGTATCCGGCGGCGTTCCTCGACCGTGCGGGTGCGCAGGTCATCCAGGATTTCCGCAATCTTCGCGGGAGTCAACACGTAACCGTGCACCAGCCGGGGGTCGTAGACCTTGAACCCCTGCGCCACGGCGGCCAGGGTGGTCATCGTACCGCCGATGCCGACGAGTTGCAGTTCGGGCCTTTCCTTGAGGGCGCCGGTTACGCCGCTTAAAATGTCCAGGATTTCGCCGTCTGTATAATCCCGCTCGGTCATGCGCACGGCCCCCGCCGGCAGGCTTACGTGGCGCAGCCCGTCGGAGTTCGGCCAGGCGAATTCGGTGCTGCCGCCCCCGATGTCCATCGTCACGGCCTTCCCTTCCATTCCGGGCAGGCCCGCGGTGACCCCGAGGTAGCCGAAGGAGGCCTCCTCTTCCCCCGAGAGAACGAGGACCGTATCACCGGTCCGCCGGCGGACGAGGCCGACGAACTCGGCGGCGTTCTTAGCCTCGCGCACGGCGGCCGTGGCGGCGACAACGGCTTTTTCCGCCCCCGCGGCGTCAAGGCGCTCCCTGAAGGCCTGCACGACCGCCGCCGTCTTTTCCATGGCGTACCGGTCGAGGAGCCCCCCGGCGATGCCCCTGCCCAGGCGCGTCGTGGCCATGTCGGCTTCCAGGGGGACAACGGCCCGCCCCCGCACGTCAGCCAGGAGCATCCGCGTGGAATTGCTTCCGATATCGATAACGCCGACCCTCATTTATTCATACCCACCTTAAATCCCACATCCGGCCTCTCACATCTGACTGCATCTGACTTCCTTATTGACGCGGGCATATTTTTTGGTTTATAGATAAAGGTACGGCCAGAGAACAGAGACTAACGTTGACCAAGGGGGACAATGCCTTGAAACTTCGCCTCGGCCTTCCCAAGGGCAGCTTGCAGGAAGCGACCTTTCAACTGTTTCGCCGCGCCGGTTACCACATCACGGTAGGCTCCCGCTCCTACTACCCGTCCATCAACGACCCCGAAATCGAGCCCATCCTGATGCGGGCGCAGGAAATCCCGCGCTACGTGCATGAGGGGGTTTTGGACGCGGGCTTAAGCGGACTGGACTGGATACTCGAAAACGAAGCCGACGTCGTCGAGGTGGCCGACCTGGTCTATGCCAAGCAGTCCCAGCGTCCGGTAAAGCTGGTCCTTGCCGTGACCAACGACAGCGGCATCCAGTCGGTAAAAGACCTGGAGGGCAAGCGGATCGCCACCGAACTTGTTAAGGTCACCCAGAATTACCTCGCCAGGCACGGCGTAACAGCCACCGTCGAGCACTCCTTCGGCGCGACCGAGGTCAAGGTGCCGCACCTTGTCGACGCCATCGCCGACCTGACCGAGACCGGGAGTTCTCTACGCGCTAACAACCTCCGGATCATCGACACGATCCTGGAGTCCACCACCAAGCTGCACGCCAACCGCAAGGCCTGGGCCGATGACTGGAAGCGCGAGAAGCTGCAGAACCTGGCCGTTCTGCTCATCGGCGCCCTGCGCGCCGAGACCAGGGTGGGCCTGAAAATGAACGTCCCGGGTGACAAAATCACAGAGGTCCTGTCTGTCCTGCCGGCCATGAAACACCCGACCGTTTCCCAGCTCTTCAACAGCGACTGGGTCGCCGTCGAGACCATCCTCACCGAGTTGCAGGTAAGAGAGCTGATTCCCGTCTTAAAGCGGGCCGGTGCACAGGACATCATCGAGTATCCACTGAACAAAGTCATTCCGTAAAGATATATGACACCTACGGCGTAACAAGCAGGCCTCGCGTTAACGCGAGGCCTGCTTGTTACGCCGCAAGAGCCGCGGAAGCAGGTAAAACCACAGATCGACCACGGCCAGAGCCAGCGTTCCCAGCGCGAGGCCTCCCCGCACCCGCCAGCGGGCCCGAAGACCCAGCTTTACCGGTGATCCTTTCTGAACCATGCCTGTTACCCCGATTTTTGATGTGAAAAAAGAATTCGATAATTGATAAGTATTTCCTTTTTCATCAACCAAGCTATCTATTTACCACCGGATCATGGTTACCACCTAATCCCTGATCGTATTGTCGATGGGCTGCCCTTCGTAGTTTTGGGGCACGGGGACGACACGGGTCTCGCCGCGCTTGATCAGCCCGAGGCGCTCCCGCGCCGTTTCCTCGATATAGCTCTCCGAATTTAAAACCTCGAGCTTGTCCCAGAGATGGTCGTTCTTGTCCTTCAGTTCCTTGACCTGAGTTTCCATCACGGCCAGGTTCCTTTCCAGGGTAAACAGCTTGTTCACCTGCAGGCCTAAAGAAACGGCGAAATACACCAGCATTATGGTCACGAACAAAACGGGAATGCGGCTCCGGTTCAGGCGCCATCTACGCCGCAGGCGTACCGCCTCCATCGGGATCTTCCTCCTCGTCGCCGAAAATGCCGAGGGCGTCACCCGGGATGACCATGACAACTTGGTACCCTTTAGTCCGCGCCCGGTTGTACAGAGTCGCCACGGTACTGGGAGAAAGCTTGAGACGCCTGGCGATGGCTTCGGCCGAATAACCCATTTCCTTGAGGGCCACCACTTGTCTCTCCCGGAAGCTCAGCTTTTCCGCTCCGCGAATCTCGATCTGCATGGGTTCCCCTGCTTTATCCACAAACTGTGTACAAACTTATTACGTAGTTGGTACAGTTTCGCTACGTTTGGGCAACCTCCTGCTAAGTCGCAACATTTTTTCCAAATAAATTCTCCCCATCAATCTTCAGCGGGCTCGCCGTCGGGCGGCGGCAGGGGCCGCCGTTTTATGCGCGCGACCGTTTTGCGCACCGGCCAGGTGACCGACCACCAGAAGTAGGCGCAAGGGCGGGTAACCAGATAACAAAGGCGTCCCGTAGCTTTGAGGATGCTCATCCAGAAAGAAAAAGCGGCCCGTGAAAGGGTACGCCGGTACAGTCCCGCGCCGAGCAGGAGGCCCAGGAAGACGTACCAGCGCACCTCCCCCCAGTTGGCCAGCAGGAGCAGGCCGAAAACGAAGGGGATCAGGATCAGCCAGAAAAAGACGTCGCCGACGGTGGTTCCCCAACGCCGCAAGCGGAGACTTGTCCGGACCGCAGCATAGAAATCGTAGACAAAGGCCGCCCCGGCCCCGATCAGGACGGTCAGCAGGAAGGACCAGGACTGCTCCGCCAAAGACACTGTGGCTCACACCTCCCAGGGGCGCCGAGCGTTATTTGAGAAGACGGTTCAAAAGGTTCCTGCCGCTGATGCGGCCGCGCGAACCGGTCTCCCTGTACTGTAGGCTGTTCAGGTGACCCTGGACCACCAGGGTCCCCGCGTCCAGGTCCAGTTGCGTGATGTGCAGCCCTTCCCCCTGGAGAAGCAGGAAGCCCATATTTGTTTCGAGGTGGATTTCATTATCCGTGAAGCTCTCCACGCGGAGCACCCCCGCCAGGGACAGCTCCTTGCGATCGCGCATCTCGAGACGGTGCTTGACCTCTTGATCCATCCTCGATCCCCCCTGTCAACCCGTTCAGGACAATTCAGTAATGGATATGCCTTCCCGGCAGGAGGAATGCCAAAAAAATAAGGCCCTGCCTTGACAGGACCTTAAACCATCAAAGAAACCCGCTCTAAAACTCGTTATTGTCGTCAATCCTTTCGCTGGAAAGGACACTATAGAGCGATGAAGCCAGTTTAGCCGGAACATTGTCGGCGACTTCCAGCACCTCGACCGTAAGGCGGCGGGAACCGAGACGGAGCGATATGACATCGCCCGGTTTGACGACCGTGCCCGCCTTGGCCGCCCTGCCGTTCACCGTTATCAGGCCTTCGTCGCAGACTTCTTTGGCAAGCGTACGGCGCTTAATAAGCCTCGATACCTTAAGGAACTTATCAAGCCTCACCGCGTCTTACTTGGAAACAGCCTCACGCAGCACCTTTCCGGCCTTGAATACCGGGACCTTGGTCGCGGCGATGCTGATTTCCTCGCCGGTCTGCGGGTTTCTGCCCTTACGAGCGGCTCTCTCCCTGGTCTCAAAGGTGCCGAAGCCGACCAACTGGACCTTGTCGCCCTTGGCCAGCGCTTCGCTGATGCTGTCGAGCATGGCGCTCAGGGCTTTTTCGACATCTTTCTTCGTCAGGTCGGCTTTTTCAGCTACGCTCGATACGAGTTCCGCTTTGTTCACAACTATCCCTCCAAGAAATTGTTGTATGTGCAGTAAGACATTCTTGTCTATCCTTGTTTTTCCTGCTTTTTTGCAAAGTTTTCCTGCTATTTTTCTAAATTTTTTGCTTCCTCCCACCACTCGTCCATGGTCTCCAGGGAAACCCGGCCCAGTTCCATCCCTTCGGCGCGAACCTTATCTTCAATATACCCAAAACGCCTGACAAACTTATCAACCGTCGCGGAAAGCGCCTCTTCGGCATTGATACCTTTCAGCCTCGCCACGTTTACGACAGCAAACAAAAGATCTCCCAACTCTTCGGCGATCTTCGACTGGGAGCCGACCCGCAACGCCTGGCGCAATTCCCTCTCTTCCTCCAGAACTTTGTCCAGCGCGCCCCGGTGGTCAGGCCAGTCGAAACCCACCCTGGCGACCTTGGCCTGCACCTGCTCGGCGCGCAACAAAGAAGGCAGCCCTTTCGGCACACCCGCCAAACAGGAGGATTGATGCCTTTTCTCCTTCTGTTTGATCTTTTCCCAGTTCCGCAAGACTTCCTCCGACCCGCTGACCTTGGTCTCGCCGAAGACATGCGGGTGACGGTGGATCATTTTTTCGCATATGCCCTTGATAACCCTGTAGACGTTGAAGAAACCGTTTTCCTTTGCGATCTGGGCGTGGAAGACGATTTGTAACAGTAAGTCTCCCAACTCTTCACACACACTATGCATATCGCCTTCATTTATGGCCTCGATAACCTCGTAAGTTTCCTCGATGAGGTAGCGCTTGAGGGTGTGGTGATCCTGCTCGCGGTCCCAGGGACAGCCGTTCTCGGCGCGCAGGGCCGCCATGATGTGCACCAGGCTTTCGAAGCTGTAAGCCTCTTCAGACGGGGGGAGACAGAACGAAGTCAGGTGGTCGATCCACGGCAGCCTGTCCACCCTGAAGAGCGGGACGCGCTCGACACGTTCCTCGCCCGGTACCCCCGCCGCCCTGACCACCGTCACGGGGTGCGTTTCGGGATACCGCTCCATCAGGCGGAGCTTGACGTCCGAAGCCACCAGACGGTCGTGTACCTGCATCAGGACGCAGGCCACACCGGGATCGGGGAACTGCCTGTCCAGGGCGAGGGCGTCCAACACCTTCACCCCCGACGCGGGGTCGAGCCCGGCGGCGGTGAAAAGAGGGTCGAGGAAGGACATCGCGGTGAGGACGCGAACCGGGACGCCCCGCTCCCGGGCCTTCTCGATGATCAGGCGGGAAGCATCCTCGGCGACCAGGGGATGCCCGGGCACCGCATACAAAACGGGACCGGCTTCTGCGGCCTCCAGAACGGCGTCGGCGATGCGCCGGTAGACGGCTGCAAAGCTGTCCTCCTCGTCGTATACGGCATCAAAAGAAGTCATCGCCAGTCCCTGTTCCAAAAGCCACGGCACCAGAGGATGCCGGGCCGTGCGCAGGTAGATTCTTTCCGCTTGCCGGAGTTCCTCCCACACCCCCAGGGGGAGCATCTCTTTTGACCCCGGGCCCAGTCCGGCGATGGTGATAAGGTGAGACAAGCCCGTGTTCCTCCCTATTTCAGTTGTCAGTAGTCAGTTGTTGGTTGTCGGAAATAGAAGAAGCATCGGACAAGGCCGATGCGTACATCATAAAAAAATGGCCTTTCGGCCATTTATTGTTCCATCTGTTTAGCCAGAAACCCTGCCGCCGTCTCGGCCAATTTGAGTTCCAACTGGCCCATCTTCACGTTGGGTTCCTTGGTGATCAGCATTACAGCTCCGATGGGATCGCCTTCGGAGATGATGGGGGCGATGACTTCGGCCGTATACTTGCACTCGCCGTTTTCGCCCATGAGGCATTCCCGGCACAGGGCGTCATCCCCGGGAGCGTTGATAACGATGGCCTTCCGTTCTTCCATAACCCTTTCGATGGCCGGGCTGATGGGCTTATTCAAAAATTCTTTCTTGGGGGCACCGGAAACGGCGATGATGGTATCGCGGTCCGCGATGCAGGCAATGTGGCCGGTGGCTTCGTAAAGGGAATCAGCATATTCCTTGGCAAATTCACCGAGTTCGCCGATGGGGGAATACTTCTTAAGGATGACCTCGCCATCACGATCAACGAATATTTCAAGGGGGTCGCCTTCTCTGATGCGTAGCGTACGACGGATTTCCTTAGGAATAACCACCCTTCCTAGATCATCAATACGGCGTACAATGCCAGTTGCCTTCATTGACTTCCGTCCCTCCTTTTCTACATAGGATTACGCGTTCTTCCTGTGATTAGTATACATCCGGCTATTTTTGTTTATTCATTTTTTTCCAAAGGAATAAGAGGAAAAAACTTCTGTTTGCGGCAGGCATACAGGCGCAGAAGACGGCTTTGGTCCCTGTGTCTTTTGTTTAGTTTAACGCAGTAAGAAAAGTTTCTACCTCATCGGTGCTCTCGAACGCGTCGGCCCGGCCGGTCGACCGGAGCCAGATCTCGAAGTGCCCGTTATCCTCCTTGAAACGGAGCTTGTTGGGCAGCGATTGGGCCAGCGCAATCAGCCTGTCGCCGTCGAGCCGGGCGGTGGGAGCGAAGGTGAAGCGGTAAAACAGGCCCTGGCGGGTGATGTGCTTGATCCGCAGTTGCCGGGCAGCGGCCCGGATGCGCGCCACCGCCAGCAGGTTGCGCACCGGCTGGGGATGTTCGCCGAAACGGTCGCGCAGCTCTTCGGCCAGCTCGTCGACCTCTTCTTTTTGCCTGACCGTCGCCAGGGCGTGGTAGAGACGGATCTTCTGCTCCTCATCGCCCACGTATTCGTCGGGGAGAAAAGCGGTGATCGGCAGCTCGACCAGCGCCTCCACCTCTTCCTCGCGCTTTTCGCCCTTGAGCTCGCGCACCGCCTCCTCCAGCAGGCGGCAGTACATTTCAAAGCCGACGACCGAGATGTTTCCGTGCTGTTCGGTTCCCAAAAGGCTGCCCGCCCCCCGGATCTCCAGGTCCTTTTTCGCCAGCTTGTAGCCGCTGCCGAAATCGGTAAAGTCGCGGATGGCGGCCAAGCGCTTTTCGGCGGCCTCGTTCAGGATCTTGTCCCGCCGGAAGGTCAGGTAGGCGTAGGCCAACCGGTTCGAACGCCCGACCCGCCCGCGGAGCTGGTAAAGCTGCGCCAGCCCGAACTGGTCGCTCTCCTTGACGATCAGGGTGTTGACGTTGGGAATGTCCAGCCCCGATTCGATAATCGTCGTACAAACCAGGATATCGTATTCCCCGTCGATAAAGTCCAGCATCACCTGTTCGAGCTGGTCCTCCCGCATCTGGCCATGCGCCATGGCCACCCGGGCCTCGGGCACCAGGGCCTGCACCCAGGCGGCGACGCGGTCCAGGTCGTGCACCCTGTTGTGCACGAAGTAGACCTGGCCGCCGCGGGAGAGCTCCCTGACGATGGCCTCGCGGATGATCACCGGGTCCTCCTCCAGGACGTAGGTCTGGACCGGGAAGCGGTCCTGGGGCGGCGTCTCCAGCAGGCTGGTGTCGCGGATCCCCAAGAGCGACATGTACAGCGTGCGCGGGATGGGCGTCGCCGTCAGGGTCAGGACGTCGACGTTGGGGTAACGGATTTTCAGGCGCTCCTTTTGCAGAACACCGAAGCGTTGTTCCTCGTCGACCACGATCAGGCCGAGGTTCTTAAAAACAACGTCATCCTGGACCAGCCGGTGCGTCCCGATGACGATGTCGATGCCGCCGCGGGCGAGGCCGGCCACGATCTCCCTCTGCTCCCGGGGCGACCGGAACCTGCTGAGCATCTCGATCGTTACCGGATACCCCGCAAAGCGCTCCTTGAAGGTGTTGAAATGCTGCTGGGCGAGCACCGTCGTGGGGACGAGGACGGCCGCCTGCTTGCCTCCGGCGACGGCCTTGAAGACCGCGCGCATGGCCACCTCGGTCTTGCCGTAGCCGACGTCGCCGCAGAGCAGCCGGTCCATGGGCAGGTCCTTCTCCATGTCCTTTTTGATCTGGGCGATGGCGGTGAGCTGGTCGGGCGTCTCCTGGTAGGGGAAAGCCGCCTCGAACTCCGCCTGCCACGGGGTGTCCGGCGGAAAGGCGTGGCCCTTCAGGGACTGACGCTCGGCGTACAGCTCGATCAGCTCCCGGGCCATTTCCTGCACGGCCTCGCGCACGCGCCGCTTGGTCCGCGTCCAGTCGCTGCCCCCCAGCTTGGAAAGCCGCGGCACCTCCCCTTCGGCGCCCACGTATTTCTGCAGAACTCCCAGCTGGTCGGTGGGGACGTAGAGCTTATCCTCCCCCTGGTAGGCCAGTTGGAGGTACTCCCGCTTGATGCCGCCGATCTCGAGCTGCTGGATGCCCAGGTAACGCCCGATACCGTGCGTCAGGTGCACGACGTAGTCGCCCGGGCTTAAGTCCAGCTCATCCAGGTTTTTCTTCTTAAGCTTAAAGGGCCGTTTCCGGTCGTAGAGTTTCTTGCCGTAAATCTCCTTCTCGGTCAGGACGACCAGCCCGGCCTCCGGGATCTCAAAACCCTCGTTGAGCTTCCCGGGGGCCACGGCGACGTTGCCGGGCAAGAGGGCGTCCAGGTCGGGGTTGACGAAGGCCTCCAGCCCCCCGTTGCGAAGCGTCTGCACGAGCCTCCGGGCGCGCTCCTGGGTCCCGGCCAGGAGCGCCACCGCGTAACCGCGCTTGCGCCAGAGGCGCAGGTTCTCGATCAGGTCCTCGGGCTTGCCCTGCGAGCCGGCGATCCCCTTGACGACGAACTCCCTGGCTTGCTCGGGCTCCGGGAGATGGGAGACCTGGGGAAGAAAAGAGCTGTAGATGAGGGGATAGCCGCACAGCTGCTCCCTGACCCGGCTCCAGGACAGGTAGGCTTTGAACTGCCGGGGCAGGACCTGGCCGCTTTCGAGCAGCCCCCCGTAACCCTGCACGCGCTGGCGCTCCAGGCTGGCCCCGGTGTCGGCGGTCCGTTCGGGGTCGGTAATCACGATCCTGGTCCCGGGGGGCAGATAGCTGAAGACGCTCGGCGCCTCCGGATAGAAATAATCGAGGTACTCCTCTATGCCGTAAAAATACCGCCTGGCCTCGATCAGGGCCAGCGTCTCCCCGACCGTTTCTTCCAGGCGTTCGGCGGCTTCGTCCCTACCCGCCTTTCTCAGCCTGGCGGCCTGGGCTTTCAGGTCGCCGGCCAGGGTCGCGTATCCCCTGGCCCACTCTTCTCCGGACATCGCCAGCTCGTGCACGGGCGTGATGCTTAAGGACCGGATGGGCGCCTCGGAGCGCTGGGTCTCGGGATCGAAAACGCGCAGGGAGTCGATCTCGTCACCGAAAAACTCGATGCGCACGGGGTAGTCCGCCGTCATAGGAAAGATATCGATGATCCCCCCGCGGCTGCTGAACTGTCCTTCTCCCTCCACCAGGGCCGCGTGCTCGTAGCCGAGTTCAGCCAGTTTGCCGCGCAGGGTGCCGAGGTCCCATTCCTGCCCGACGGCCAGTTGCAGGATCGCTTTCCTCAGGGCCGGGGCCGGCATCACCCTCCTGGCCAGGGCATCGACGGGAACCACGATGACGGCGCCGCGGTCGCCCCCGGCCAGAGCTTCGAGCACCCGCAGCCGGTTGGCGGTGACGTGTTTACTGTAAGCAAGAACCTTAAACGGGATAAATTCCCAGGGTGAAAAAAGGAAAACCCCTCTCCCCGGCAACAATTGTCCGAGGTCCTCGACAACCGTCAGGGCTTCTTTTTCTCCCGGCACAACCACCAGCAAAGACTCCCGGTCCTTGCTCAGAGCGGCACAGACCAGCGCGTGGTGGTTCGGCCCCAGGCCGTAGACCAGCTGCCTATCGGCGCCGGCTCGCACGGCCTCGTCGAGCTGGCGCAGGGCAGGGATCATCCCCAGGAGATCGGTTAATCCTCGCATCTACCCGCTCCCTTGTTACAGAGCAACGTTACCTTGTTAACGTTATCCATGATATATATGCAGCTTATTCACCGCAAAAGCATCATTCAGCTTTGGCTGTAAGCACTGGGCATTGAGCTATGAGCATTGTGCATTGGCGTTGGGCGCCCAGCGCTCAGTGCCAATTTAATGCACAGTGCCCAAAGCTCAGTGCCAACCTAGAGCCCAGTGCCCACTTTCCAGCGGTTAAACCGGTTCATCGCTTTCTCCAGCCCTTCCTCAACGGCCACCAGGGCCGCCCGGGCGGCCGCATCGATGACCTCCGCCAGGACAGCCTGCTCTTCTTCGGAAAACCTTCCCAAAACGTAATCAACAACATCCTCGCCCCGGCCGATGCCCACACGCAGCCGGGGAAACTCGTCGGTCCCAAGGCTTTCAATGATGGACTGCATTCCCCTGTGCCCGCCGGAACCGCCCTTAGCTTTCAGGCGCAGCCTGCCGAAGGGCAGGTCCATGTCGTCGCAGACCACCAGCATCTCGGATGGAAACAGGCGGAAACGGTCAAGCAAAGCAGCCGCAGCCCGTCCACTGAGGTTCATAAAGGTCTGCGGCTTGGCCAGCACCAGGGCGGCGTTGCCCCGCCGCGCTTCCCCGACCAGGGAAAAGCACTGCCGGGTGCCGACCCCGACAGTCAACATGCGCGCTAGTTGGTCAACCACCATAAAGCCTATGTTGTGGCGGGTGGCGGCATACGTCTCCCCGGGGTTTCCCAGTCCTATTACGGCCTTGATCATACTTATTCGGGCTTGGCTTCGGCCTCCACATTCTCAGCCGCGGTAGGAGCGGCTTCGGCAGCCGGCTCGGCCACCGCCTCGGCCTCCCGGCGCAAAGCGGTTACCGCCACAACAACGGAGCCGCCCTCGGTGAGCACTTTCACGCCTTCCGGCACGGCCAGCTCGCTCACGTGGATGTTGTCGCCGATATCCAAGCCGGAGATATCCACCTCGATGTGCTCAGGTATTTTCATCGGCAGGCACGCCACCTCTATCTGCCGGAGGTGGTACGCCAACACGCCTCCCTGTTTGACGCCGGGGGCGGCCCCGACAAAATGCAGGGGAACGTGCGTGTGCACCTCTTCCTTCAGCGATATCTGTTGCAGATCGATATGCTGGATTTGCCGCTTAAAAGGGTGGTACTGCACCTCCTTAATGATAGCATGGTACTTCTTCGGCTTGGAACCGGTTTTTACCTTCAGTTCCACCAGAGCCGCCGACCCGTGGTGTTTGACGATGTCCTCTATTTCACGGCCGTCCATCTCCACCGGAAGGTTGCCCACCGATTTCCCGTAGACAACGCCCGGGACCTTGCCCTGCTCGCGCAGGGTGTTGAGCTGGTTTTTGCCCCTCTTGTCGCGGGGCGTGACCTCCAAGTTCGCCGTAGCCATAAAACTTATCCCCTCCGTCTAAAATTATGCCCCCCGGAAAGTCATATCAAACTGGACAACGGCATAAAATCCCATAGACGGTCTCCTGGATGAGTAGGAGGGATCAATGTTGCGCAGAGCTCGTGAGCTTGTCGGTCTGCCGGTAATCAGCCTGGAGGAAGGACTGAAGCTCGGGAACGTCAAGACGCTGATCGTCAATCCGGCGGGCAAGGCTGTTGCGGCCCTTGTCGTTGAAGAAAAAGGCTTCTTCAAGGAGCAAAAATTCATTCCCTTTGCCAAGGTGCATTCGGTGGGCGCCAACGCGCTGACGGTCGCCCAGAGCGCCAGCGCGGCCAAAGCATCGAGTCTGCCCGAGCTCGTGCAGCTCTGGAAGGAAAAGACCACGGTCACCGGCGCGCGCGTGGTCACCGAAAGCGGCAGCGTCCTGGGCTGGGTCCAGGATTACTTTGTCGACACTGTGACCGGGACCATAACAGGGCTGGAGGCGGCCCCGTCCGGCATCGGCGGCGCCGTCAAGGGGCGGTCCTTTATCCCGGCGGAGGTCCTGCGCACCATCGGGAAAGAGGTCATCGTGACCACCGACGAAGCGCTCGCCCGGATGCAAAAAATAGACGGCGGCCTGGAAGCGAGGTTCCTGGACGTCCTCGACAAGACCAAGGAAGCCCTGCCCAGGCTGCCCAAGAAAGAGGCCAGAGTTGAAGACACCGAAGCGGCAAAACAGCCGGCCGTCATTGAAGAAAAGGTCAAGGCCCTGATCGACAAGACCAAGCAGAAAGTCGCGCTGCCGAAACTGCAGCGCAAGAAAGACGCAAAGGAAGATCTGCAGGCAAAGGAAGAAACGCAGGAACGAAAGCCGGAAGAAACGCCCAAAGAAGAATAGCGCGCTCAAGGTCCCGGTTGCGGCAACCGGGGCTTTCGTTTCCCGCGCATAGTCTTTAGCGAAATGCCGGATAATACACTCAAACAATACGAAAGGATGGATGATATGGCGGAAAGAGTAAGAGACCTGGCGTGGCTCAACAAACTGGCCCTCGCCCTGGTGATTATCGGCGCGCTCAACTGGCTCCTTGTCGGACTTTTCCGGTGGGACTTGGTAACCGCCATCTTCGGCGGCGAGGTCATCCGTAATTCGTCCTTGTTCTCGCGGGTCATTTACACACTGGTGGGGCTCGGCGGCATCTACCTCATCCCCTTCCTGCTGCGGACCGACGACACGCGAACCCGCATAGAAAACAGGGAACAGCAGTAAAGCAGAACCACCCTTTGATGGGGTGGTTCTCATTTTTCCAGCCATGCTCCGTCCGCTGCGGAGGGTTCAAGTGAGCCTACTCCCTCGCGCTCCAGGGGAACAATCCGCCGAAAATAATAAAGATGAACAGGACTATCACGATGTTAGGAAAAAGGAATTGCGGCTGATACTTGGGCATCAATACCCCCCCCTGTTCTAGGTTTGCTGCCATGATATGTTAATCGCAATAATTTGCCACCACACAAAAGGGGTCAGGCTTGCCGATACTTGACTGAACTTCGCAAGCACGGTCAAGCCCGACCCCTGCCTTGATGAGCGTACGGAAAAAGAACCACCCTTCTTCCAGGATAAAGGGTGGTTTCTCACCGTTTTTTGAGTTATTTGCGAAACGCTCACTGCTTGTCCAAATTCAATCAAAGAGTTTAGACACCGAAAGGTCCTCATGTACCCTGATGATCGCCTCGCCCAGCAGCGGCGCGACGGAAAGGACCTTGATCTTCGCGATGCGCCTTTCCAGAGGGATGGGGATGGTGTTGGTGACGATGACCTCCTTGATCACCGAAGCCCGGAGACGCTCGATGGCCGGCCCCGAAAGCACGGGGTGCGTGCAGGCGACGTAGACGCCCGTGGCCCCGAAATCGATCAAGGCGTCGGCGCCCTTGGTGATGGTCCCCGCCGTGTCGATGATGTCGTCGACCAGGATGGCTGTGCGCCCCTCCACCGGGCCGATGACCGTATTGATCTCGGCCACGTTGGGCTCCGGACGGCGCTTGTCGATGATGGCCAGCGGCGCGCCGATGCGTTCGGCGAGGTCCCGGGCGCGCGTCACGCCGCCGACGTCCGGAGACACGACCACCACGTTCTCCAGGTGGCAGCGTATGAGGTAATCGGCGAGGATCGGCCCGCCGGGAAGGTGGTCGACCGGGATGTCAAAGAAGCCCTGGATTTGCCCCGCGTGCAGATCCATCGTGATGACCCGCCTGGCGCCGGCCGCCGTCAGCAGGTTGGCGATCAGCTTGGCGGTGATGGGCTCGCGCGCGCGGGTCTTGCGGTCCTGGCGGGCGTACCCGTAATAGGGCATGACGGCGGTGATGCGCCTCGCCGAGGCTCTCCGCAGGGCATCGATCATAATTAGTAATTCCATAATGTTTTCGTTGACGGGCTGGCAGGTCGGCTGGACGATGAAGACGTCGGCGCCCCGGACGTTTTCTTCGATCTTCACCTGGATTTCGCCGTCCGAGAAGCGCGTCACCGATGAAATCCCCAACGGTACGCCCAGGTACTGGCAGATCTCGGAGGCCAGCGCGGGGTTGGCGTTCCCCGTGAATATCTTGAGCTTCTTGTGCCTGGCGTACATCATGATTATCCCTCCGTGGGCTTCTTCTTTTGCTTCTTTTTCTCGACCCAGTCTTCAATATTCTTTTGCCCGCTCCGCGCTATCCCCAGCGCGCCCGGAGGGACATCCTTGGTAATCGTCGAACCCGCGCCGATGTACGCCCCGCGGCCCACCTTGACCGGGGCCACGAGATTGGTGTTGCTCCCGATGAAGGCGCCGTCTTCGATCTCGGTCACCCATTTCTTTTCCCCATCGTAATTGCAGGTGATCGTGCCGGCGCCGACGTTCACCGCCCGGCCGATGACGGCGTCGCCTATATAGCTCAGGTGCGGTACTTTGCTGCCGTCCCCGATGATTGATTTTTTGATCTCCACAAAATCGCCGACTTTTACCCCCGCGCCGATCCGGCTTCCCGGCCGGACATAGGCGAAGGGGCCGACCGTGGTCCGGTCCCCGACCTCCGAATCGACGATGACCGAGTTCCATACGGTGACCCCGTCGCCGAGCACGGCGTTGACAAGCTGTGCGCAGGGCCCCAGGTTGCAGTCCCGCCCGATCACCGACCCGCCCCGGATGAAGGTCTGGGGGTGGATGACCGTGTCGGGCCCGATCCGCGCCGGGGCGTCGATATAGGTGCTGTCGGGGTCGACGATGGTCACCCCGGAACGCATCAGCCCTTCCAGGACCCGGCGCCGGATAACCTTCTCGGCGGCGGCGAGCTGGAGGCGGTCGTTGATGCCCATGATTTCTACGGGGTCGCTAGCAAGGTAGGAGGCAACCGGACGCCCGCCCGCGACGTAAACGCCGATGATATCGGTCAGGTAGTACTCGCCCTGTTGATTATTATTGCTGATCTTCCGGAGGGAATCGAAAAAACCCGCGGCGGAAAAACAGTAAACGCCCGTGTTGATTTCCCTGACGGCCAGTTCGTCCGGCGTCGCGTCTTTCTGCTCGACGATGCGGGCCACCATGCCCCCGCCGTCGCGGATGACCCGGCCGTAACCCGTCGGGTCTTCAACGATGGCCGTCAATACGGTGGCCGCAGCGCCCTTGGCCCGGTGATGGGACACCAGCCCGGCCAGGGTCCGGCCGGTGATCAGCGGGGTATCCCCGCAAACAACCAGAATATCGCCCGTAAAATCCGACAGAGCTTCCCTGGTTTGCATCACGGCGTGGGCTGTTCCGCGCTGTTCATCCTGTAGCACAACCTTCGCAGCGTCACCGACCGCGGCGCGCACGGCGTCATACCCGTATCCCGCTACGACGACCGTGGTCCCGGCGCCGGCCTCGCTGACGGCGTCCAAAACGTAATGCAGCATCGGTCGCCCGGCAATCTGGTGCAGCACCTTGGGGTGGCGCGATTTCATCCGCGTTCCCTTGCCGGCAGCCAGCACCACCGCCACTAATGACATCAGGTGACCTCCCGTAGGCTGATACTACATTTATCAGATATTCTATGAAGAATGCGTTGAATCCTGTTCAAATGTTCTGTGCCGCTCCCTGATCTCCTTCCCCCGGAGCGCAGTTTTTCTGCCCGTTGCGACACGGGCCAGTACCGGCGGGTCGATGTTTCCCCCGCTCAAAACGATGCAGGCCTTCTTCCCCGGCCCGGCGACCTTGTTTTCCAGGAAAGCCGCCAGGCCGACCGCGCCCGCCCCCTCCGCGAGGGTCTTGGTCCGCGTCAGCAAGAGAAGGATGGCCCGTCCTACGGCCTCCTCGTCGACGGCGACGACCTCGTCCACGTAACGCCTGATGAACTGGAAAGGCAGGTCGCCGGGCCTGTCGACGGCGATGCCGTCGGCGATCGTAACCTTTACGGGCACTTCCACGGGCACGCCCCGCTCGACGGACAGCAACAGGGAGGGAGCGTGCGTCGCGATAACCCCGACGACTTTGACCGACGGCTTGAGTTCCTTAACGACGTAGGAGATGCCGGCGATCAGCCCTCCCCCGCCCACCGGCACGACGACGGTATCAACGTCGGGCAGGACCTCCAGGATCTCCAGGCCGACCGTCCCCTGGCCGGCGATAATGCGGGGGTCGTCAAAGGCGTGGATGAATACGGCCCCCTTTTCCGCACAGACGCGCCGGGCGACCTGGTAGGCCTCGTGGTAATTGTTCCCCGACAGGATCACCCTGGCCCCGTACCCGAGAGTGGCCTTGATCTTGCTGCGCGGAGCGTTCTTCGGCATGACGACCGTGGCCGGTTTGCCGCAGAGGGAGGCCGCCAGGGCCACTCCCTGGGCGTGGTTTCCGGCCGAGGCGGCGACCACGCTCCGCCCTTCGGCAACGTCCCCGCAAAGCTTGTGGTAGGCTCCGCGGATCTTGAACGAGCCGGTGCGCTGCAGGTTCTCGAACTTGAAATAGACGTCCCTGCCCAGCAGGGCGCTGATGCTGCGGGAACAACGCAAGGGCGTGGCGTGGATTACCCCTGCCAGGTGGGTGCGCGCCGCGAAGACGTCGGAAAGGCCGAAGGTTGTGACACCGTCCGTATAGCGCTTCATTTTCTTATTTTTTCTAATAAATTGACAGAAGATTTATTGCCTCAATAACAAATAGTAATATAATTAAAACAAAAAGAGTAAAAGGGTTGGATAGGTTTGAACCTCAACTACCTGGAGACCTTTATCACGGTGGCCAACCAGAAAAGTTTCTCCCGCGCCGCCAAAGTTCTGAACCTCACACAACCCGCCGTAAGCAAACACATCGCACTCCTCGAGTCATTCTACGGAACGCGCCTTGTCAACCGCACCAGCAGACGGGTGAACCTTACCGACGCCGGGAACATCCTCTACAGCTACGCCAACGAAGTGATCAATACGCTGGCCCGCGCCGCGGAGGAAATCGGCTCTTTGGCCGACACGGTACGCGGCAGGCTCGTCGTGGGCGCCAGCACCATACCGGGTCATTACGTTCTCCCCGCCGTGATGGGCGAATACCGGAAACGTTATCCGGAGGTCACCATTTCCCTGGAGATTTCCAACACGGGGACCGTCGTCAACCGCCTGCTGGGCGAGGTCATCCACATCGGGGTGATCGGCGCGCCGGTAGCCGACGAACGGGTAGCCTGCGATCCCTTCGCGGTAGACGAGCTCGTCCTTATTGTTCCCCAAAACCATCCTTTCGCCGCCATGGAGTACGTAACCGGCTCCCAGCTGCTGGACCAGAAGGTGGTCTGGCGCGAAGCGGAGTCGGGCACCAGGCGGACCGTGGAACAGCTGCTCGCCGCGGCAGGCATCCCGCCGGAGCGTTTCGTCACCACCGGCGAGTTCGGGAGCACCGAATCGGTGATCGCCGCGGTGGAGGCCGGGCTTGGCATCTCCTTCGTCTCCCGCTGGGCCGCGGAGAAGGCGCAGCACGGGGGAAGGCTCGCCATCGTGCCTATCAAGGACACCCCGTTAAAGCGCAACCTCTACGCCGTCTACCTGAAGGACCACTTCCTCCTGCCCCCGGTCCGGGCCTTCCTGAACCTGCTCAAGGAATGCAGCCTGTAGCAGTAAACCAGGAACCCAGCCGACAAGAGGCTGGGCTCCTTTTTAAATCATAGGGCCTACCAGGCCAACGACGGGTAAAGGGGGGAGCCTTCGGCTCCCCCCTGAGCCCCTTTCTTACACAGTAAAACACTTATTCAAGACTCTCCAGACTAGGGCTTTGTGCGCTTCCTTTCTTGACTGCAACCTCGTAGAAAACCGACGGAGCGCCACACCCTCCGGGAGCTTCAAGACCTTTTTCCATAGGTCTAGTTACATAGCCTGAACGAGCCGGAGCGTTCAATTTTAACATAGTACTGTAGGACCTTTCCATCAAAGGACGGATCAAAATAGTATCGATATACCCGAGTTCGCGCAGACAAGGCCGAGGGCAAGCGCACGGCCGAAAGACGCAAGCCGGATACTCATTTGCCGGTGGTCGGCCATACCGGAACAGAGAAAGGAACCCCGCAGGGTTCCTTTCCGTGTTCTGTGCTTACATTGGGCTTTAGCCGCAGGTGCCCTTATCGCCGCAGCCGGCGCACCCGCCGGTGTCGTTCGGGTTCTTGATGGTAAAACCGGCGCCGCGCCACGATGTAACGTAATCGACCACGCACCCTCTGAGGGCCTTGGCCGCCTCGCTGTCGACCACGAACTTCAGGTCGTTGATTTCCACCAGCGTGTCGTTAGGATTTACTGACTCGTCCAGAGCCATCCCAAAACTGGGCCCGCCTCACCCGATGCCGCCGATATAGACACGGATCATGGCCTCCGGCTTGTTGTGGGTCGCCAGGACCTCTTTCAGCTTTCCTTGGGCGGCTTCAGTCACTTCTATCACGTGTTTTTCACCTCGATGTCACTAGTTTTTGCAGATCGATACTCCTAGGGGTATTTTATTGCGGGCCCGACCCAATGTCAATACGTCATTGCTGACTTCTTGACGATCGAATCGTTCTAGGCTATGCTAACCTTAGTATACCCTCAGGGGTATTAATAGCCAACCGGGAGGAATCGCGGTGCCAAACCTGGATCCTGATTCGGCCACCAAAATCATCAACCGCTTAAAAAGGATTGAAGGCCAAGCCCGGGGCATCCAGCGCATGATCGCCGAAGGGCAGGACTGCAAGCTCGTCGTCGGCCAGCTTAACGCCCTTCGGGCCGCCGTGCAAAACGCCACCAAAACGCTGATCGGCGAGTATCTCGAATGCTGCGTTAAGGCCGAACTGGCGCGCGGCGGGGATTGCCGGGAGGCGATTAAGAAAACCATGGACCTCCTGCTCGGCAGCAAGTAAGTAGTCGGCAGTCAGTGGCCGGTAGTCGATAGTCGGTCGTTAGTAGCCGGATTATTTATTGGGATTCGCGGTACGCGAATCCCTTCGAGTCTGACTACTGACTACCTTCCAGTACCTTTTTGGCCAGCTCGTAGTCGCTTAGCTTGTCAACGTCTACTGCCACCTCGGGGTAGGGAGTTTCGATGACCCGCCCGCTGATGCCGATAAGCTGGGTCACCTTGCGCTCGGCGGATGCCAGGGACAGCGTTCCGAGGGCATACCGCAGGAGAAAGCCCGCACCGATCATTCTAGCCAATTTGAGCGGTTTTTTACGGTTGGCCGCAAACTGCTCGCCGACCTTCCTGCACTTATCAAAGACCGCCGGGCGGAGGAGGACGATGTTGCCGCCCGTGAAACGCCCCTCGCGCAAGCGGACGTAGGTCCGCCGGGCCTCCGGGAATCTCTGCGCCACCACCCTTTCCGACACGACCGTGTAATAAAAATCGGCCTCGCGGTTGCCGCAGCGCGCGATGAAGTCGCTGACAGCCTCGGGGGACAGCAGGGGGATATCGGCCGTCGCCACCAGGACATGGTCGACCCCGCGCTCGGCCGCAAGCCCCCTTCCCGCGTTTTCCATCAGGCTGTCACCGGATTCGACCACCCGGATCCTGCTGTCCGTAAAGACGCTCCTTACAGGCTCCGGGCCGACCACGGTGATGCGCGAGATCTGACCGGAATCCAGGATGGCCCGGACCACGTGGGCGACCATCGGCTCCCCGGCCACGGGCAGCAAGGCTTCCCAGCGCTCGTCGCCGGCCTCGCAGAGCGAGCCCCTGGTGGGAGCCCCGGCCAGAAGCACGCAGGGAATCATTTGTTGAACTCCTCCACGGCCACCAGCAGGCTGTTCTCGGCGCTTTCGATGTGCTCCCGCGCCAGTTGCTGGGCCAGCTCGATGTTGCGCTCGCTGATAGCCTCCACGATCTTGCGGTGCTCCACCAGCGCCTCCTTGGTCCGGCCCGGCCGGGACAGGGTAGTGAGGCGGAAGCGCTGAATTTGCTCCTGCAGATTGGTGACGATCTGGATCAGCCGCTGGTTCCTGCTGGCCCTGTAAATGACGTCGTGAAACTTGGTGTCTTCCTCGACGATGGCCTGGATATTCTGCGAGCTGGTGGTCTCCGCGTACCGGACCACCAGGCGCTCGAGCTCCTCGATTTCCTCCTCGGTGATCCGTTCGGCCGCCAGGCCGGCGGCCAGGGCTTCCAAGGCCGAGCGTACCTCGAAGACGTCAGTTATATCCTTGTCGGTTATCCCGGCCACGTATGCGCCCTTGCGCGGGACCATCACGACGAAGCCCTCCAGCTCCAGTTTGCGGATGGCCTCCCGGACGGGCGTCCGGCTGACTCCGAGTTCCTCGGCGAGCTGGAGTTCCATCAGGCGCTCACCCGGCCGCAGGCGGCCCGTGATGATGGCTTCCCGCAGGGATTCGAAAACCACCTCGCGCAAAGGCTTGTAGCTGTCGAGCTTTACGGGGAGAAGCCGTCTCTGTTCTTCCATCTGGTTTGCCCCTCACGGATTTTACGTTCTATTTTACGCCCTTGGAGCGCTTGAAGCAACAAATTTCGGCTATAAGGTCTGTGTAGCGATCACCGTAAGGTCTCCCTCAAACCGGGTGGCGGCCTTGCGGGCATCCTCGGCCGAACGGTAGAGGCCGAACACTGTGGGCCCGCTGCCGGCCATCAGGGCCCCGAGGGCCCCTGTAGCCAGGATGCGCCGCTTTATAGCGGCCAGCTCGGGATAACGGGTCAGCGTCACCTGCTCCAAGTCGTTTCCCAGGCAGGCGGCCACCCTCTCCAGGCTGCCGCTCTCCACCGCCTCGACCATCCTCCTCGCATCCGAAAGCCGCTCGCGGGGGCCGCTGTCGTAAGCGGCGTATACTTGGGTCGTACTCACCCCGAACGGCGGCTTGACAAGGAGCACCCCGGCCGCCGGCAGGGCCGCAAGCTCAGTCAGAACGTCCCCTTTGCCCTCGGCGAACGCCGTCCTGCCGGCGAGGCAGAACGGGACGTCGGCCCCGAGTCCGGAGGCCAGGCCCAGCAGTTGCCCCATCTCAAGGCCCAGCCGCCAGAGCCTGTTTAAACCCGCCAAGGTCGCCGCCGCGTCGGCCGAGCCCCCGCCCAGCCCCGCGCTGACGGGAATGCGCTTTTCCAGAAGTATACGGGCGCCCAGGCGGCAACCCGTGGTACGGGCCAGCAGGCGCGCGGCCTTGACGACCAGGTTGTCCTCCCCTGCCGGTACCTCCGCGCCGTCCGCGACCAGGACGATCTCTTCATCTAACGGCGCAAACTCAAGAATATCGTGCAGTGCCAGACGCTGCATGACCGTTTCCAGGCGGTGGTACCCGTCCGGCAGCACGCCCACGACGTCCAGGCTCAAATTAATCTTGGCGTGTGCCTCGACACGCACCGTTTGGTATTCGACCATACGTTACCTCGTAAAGCATCGTTTAGCATTAGGTCTAAAGTCCAACATCCGGATCTGACACCAATACCTAACACCCAATTTGGCCTCTGGCATAAATTCTCCTTCCCGCCAGTAGAAATTCTAGGAAGCCTGTTTAGTAGTCGGTAGTCGGTATTCAGTAGTCGGTAGTTGAACCACAGGATTTAGGAAGGTATCAGGCTGAATCCGTAAAGATTCAGCTTGACTTACGACGTATGACCATATTTGGAGGAACGTGATGTTCGAGCTTTGGAGCAGCCTGCTGGCCGGGCTGGGGACCCTCTTCGGCGCCGCCGCCGTGCTCGCCGCCCGTCCCCGGCATCAGACGCTGGCTTTTTTCATGGGTTTGGCCTCGGCCGTAATGGTCGCCGTCGTCTGCGCCGACCTGGTACCCACGGCCATGCTCTTCGGCGGCCTCAACCTGACCGTCGGCGGAGTCCTGGCCGGCATTATCGTTGTGGCTGTTATGGACCTGCGGCTGGGGGCCGTCCTCGGCGCGTCCCGCAGCGGCTACCTCAAGGCCGGGGTTCTCGTGACCCTCGGCATTGCCCTGCACGACTTTCCCGAAGGCTTGGCCATTGCCGCCGGTTTTGCCGCCAAGCACAACCTCGGCCTTTTAATGGCTGTCGCCATCGGCATGCACAACGTCCCCGAGGGGATGGCCACCGCCGCCCCCTTACGGGCGGCCGGAGTGTCACCCGTAAGGATCCTGCTCGTCAACGCCGCTCTCAGCCTGGTTACCCCCCTGGGCACGCTCGCCGGCATTTTAATCACCAAAACGACCGTCCACTCCATCTCCGTCCTCTCCGCGGCAGCGGCCGGTGCTATGCTGTACATCGTGGTCTTCGAGCTCCTGCCGCGCTCGCTGTCCGAGGGCGCCTCAAGCGCGCTGCGGGGGATGGCCGCCGGTTTGCTGCTCTTCGGTGTGCTCTGCCTATTTCTTTAACAGCAGGAAGGCCCCGCCGGCCATCAGCAGCGCCCCGGCCACCCGGCACCAGCTGAAGGGTATCTTCTGCAGGCCGAACCAGCCCATGTGGTCGATGACCGCCGCCGTCAGCACCTGGCCGATGATGATGGCGGTGGTGGCCGGGGCCACGCCGACCTTAGGCATCGCTCGCATCACACCGTAAACGATGGCCACGCCCAGGACCCCGCCGAGGTAACTGTACCATGGGGCCTGGGAGAGTTTGGCCGTAAACCCCCATCCGGCCCCGAAAAGAAAAAGCAGGGCCGTCACCAGGGCCAGCCCGACAATGTGGACTACGAAAGTCGCTTGCAAAAGGCCGATAATCAAGCTCAGTCCCGAGTTGATGGCCCCTTGAAAGGCCATCGTCACCCCGGACAAGCCCGCGATCAGCAACGCCAGAAGTTGTGCGCTCACCGGAAACCTCCTTTCCCCGCTAGTATCTGCCCGGCGAGCACACCATATCCCAGCCCGGCGCTCAACTGAATGAGTGAAGACCAATCACAACAAAACCCCGTTAAACCAGAGCGAAAGCCTGGTATTGGTAACCAAACCGTATGTTCAGTTGAGTGCCGGGTTCACTTGAGTGCTGGGGCGCCCGAAATTCCACTGCAGCACTTCCGGTTTCGGTTTAGGCCTCTTTTTCTTCTCCGGCGGGTCCCCGGTTAAACCCGCCGCCTTTTCCTCTTTTTCGTCCTGCGGCTGGGCGGGGGCCTTGACCGGGGGAGCCTGCGGGGGAAAGGCTTGCATCAGCGTCGAAAAGGCCGACATCAAACCCGGCAGGTCGATCCCTTCCCGGCCGGGGGAGTCATCCTGCCCGTCCTCGGCGGGATTTTCCACGCCTTCTTCCGCCTGGTCCCCCGCTTTGGCCGCCGGACTCGGCGGCCTGGGCGAAGTCTGGAGCAGCGTCAGCAAGGCGGGCAGCAGGGCCTGCAGGTTGGCCCCCTGCCGGTTGGGCGGCCCGGCAGGCTGCTGGCCCGCCCCCGCGCTTTCGGTCTCTTTGCCCATGCCGCTCAGCAACTGCCCCAGGGCGGCCAGCGGGTCGCGCAGCGGGACCGCGTCCGCCCGGCCCTTCGGCGCGGCAATGCGACGCTCCAGGATCTCCAGAATCAGAGAGGTGTTGTACACGCTCATGAAAAGGAGCATATCGTCTTGGCTCAAACCGTGAAACTGCAGCAGGTCCAGCAGCATTCCCAGCGCGCCGCGCCGGGGCTTTCCTTCTTGAGTCCCCAAAAATCCCCCTCCTCCTTCCTTACCGGTAGTCGGTAGTAGTAGTCGGTAGCGGCGGTCGGACGGCCAAATCCGAACCGCGCTGTTCATGGGCGGACAAACCAAATTGCTTTTAGAAACGTATCGCTTACTGCCTGTGTTCGTGGGGTTAAAGTGAGAATTAAAAAGGAAGCTTGAATCCCAGTTGCCTTTCCAGTTGGGCCTTGGCCTTCACCCTCGCATCGACGATCACTCGGTCGAAGCACTCGGCCAGCGCGTCCTCCAGCGCCGCCGGGTCCTTGCCGGCGTCTTCGGCCAGCTTGACCTGCAGGACTTTCTGCTGGCCGTCCATGGTCACCCTTACCAGGTCGTTTGACGCCTCCACAACAATGGAGGCCAGGGCCTCGCGGATTCCCGGCCAAATGCCCAAAAGGCCTCCCAGATTGCCAAACACCTGAGCAAAACCCCCTCTGTCAGGGCGTTTTTCGCCTATCCCCGAACGCCCGGCATCCTCACAGGTTTACGTCCTCTCACAACGTCAGTATATTCTTTTCCCCCCTGATACCGTGTCGTCACCAATCCCCGTCCTGTGACATAACTTGTTTGTAAAAAAAGGAAGATTGCGGGTGACAGTCTTGCAACACTACCGTGAGGCACTGGATAAACACCGTTGGCAGTTAATGCTTCTGCCCAACGTCGTCGGCGTCGGCGTCGGCTTCAAAAGGATCAACGGCGAAGACACCGGCCAGGAAGCCCTGGTCGTCTTTGTCAGCGAGAAGGTGCCCGAAGAAACGCTCCCCCGGGCGTACCGCATCCCCAGGCGCATTGAAGGGCTCCCGACTGACGTCGTCAGCGTCGGCGAGATACGCCTGCTCGGCAAGCGGGTCGCGCGCAAAAGACCCGCTTCCCCCGGCGTAAGCATCGGGCATTATCGAATCAGCGCCGGGACATTCGGCGCCGTGGTCTACGACAGCCGCTCCGGCGAACCGCTGATCCTCTCCAACAACCACATCCTGGCCAACAACTCAAACGGCAAAGACCATCGCGCCCGGTGCGGCGATCCTATCCTGCAGCCGGGGCCCTACGACGGCGGCACGAAGGAAAACGACGCCATCGGGTCACTGTACCGCTTCGCGCCTTTGCATTACAGCGTCAAAAGAGAGCCCGGCGCCGCGGCCGCACGCTACGAGCCCCTTTTGGACCGCCTGGCGGGCGCTGCTTACCGTCCCCCGTTCAGGTGGAAGTACCAGCGGTATGTTTTCAGCAGGCGCAACTTCATCGACGCCGCGCTGGCCAGGCCGGTCGACCTGGAGGCGATCAGCCCCGAAATCCTGGATGTCGGGATATGCACGTCAACCGGCTCCCCCGCCGTCGGGATGCTGGTCAAAAAAAGCGGGCGGACGACGGGATTGACCCACGGCGAGGTCCGGTACCTGCACAGCACCATCTTCGTGCAGATATCCAAGAAGGCCGGCGCCGTTTTCGAAGACCAGATCATCTGCAGTTCCATGAGTTCCGCGGGAGACAGCGGTTCCCTGGTCGTCGACGAGGATAACAGGGCTATCGGTCTTTTGTTTGCCGGGTCTGCGGAGGTGACCGCCGCCAACAGCATTAATTACGTGACCAGGTTGCTGGGCGTACAGTTTGCAAAACAGGAGGGATAACGTTGACAGAAGGAAACGGGAAACGGCAAAGGCTCTTCAGCGGCGGCAATCTGCTGTTTATCCTGTTGGTCATCCTGCTGGCGAGCCGCGATCAGGCCTTTGAAACAAAACTCGAAACGATCGCCCAGATTTCGCTGACCACCAAAGACACCATCTGTAAAATCCGCGACAACGTCAACAGTATCCAGGACCTGATGACCGCGGCAAGCGCCTTGCAAGGGAAGCGCCGCTAAAGACTAAAACCCCGGCCTTGCTCAGAGCAAGGCCGGGGTTTTAGTGACGGCGGCCCCGGTGCGGCAGCTATTCCGGTTTCTTTTGCGCCATCAGGGAATCAATCAACCGCGCCAGAGTCTGGTGGTCCTGTCCGGGCATGGTCTGCTTGAGCATCTCCATAACCCCGGAGACCATGTTGTTGACTTTATCCCTGTCCAGGGAATTCTTAAAGTTTTCCAGGGCTTTGATATCCAAGCTCTGCAGCATGCTCCTGATCGGCTCGGGAAAGTCTTTAAGATCGATGTTTGAATGCTCCATGCGCACTGCTCCTTCTCAATCAAGGTTAATACATTACTATGTACCGGAACCTCTTTTTGCGCCTACCAAAAGAGATGTCTTGAGGCCAGAGGTCGGAAGTCGGAACGGAAGCGCAATTTACGACGACAGTCACAGCATTTTTTCTTTCTACATAAGCTGGTAAGCACAAGGAGATTAGTCAATGCCCGCCTTTACTGGCATGACATAGACAAATGCCGCCCCCAAACAGAACTTTTCGGAAGGACGTGTATATGGTGCAAGCAGGCATAGCGAGAGGAATAACTGTAGTGGGGAAACTGGTTGCCAGGCTCGACGAGTTGGAAAGAAAACAAAACATGCAGGCCCAAAGCATTAACAGCATCGTAACCAAACTGGATCAGTTGACGGAGCAGATCACCAACCTGTCAGCCCTTCTCCAAGGGGACACGTTAATCTCTGATTCTAAACCTGTACCTTTGGCGGAGCCGTCGGCATCATGGATATACACTGCAAAACACTACGCCAGAATAGGAAAGACGGTAGGACTGGTAATAGAAAATATTGCCAACATGACTATGACGCTCATCGACTCCATTGACTCCGCCAAGGATAGCAATAAGTCTTTTAAACCTTTATCCGGGATTCAAAGCGCACCGTCAGGCAGTGAGATAGATTTCTCCAACATCTTGCAGACGATCACCAGGCTCTTCCAAGGGCTGACGGCAACGGAAGCCGGCAAAGAAGACCCTCCCCCTGCCGAACCATCCGGCGGCGACGAATAGGCAGTTCAATTTCTTAACAACTGAAAGATTTAACTTGCCCAGGCTGCTGATAGGACCTTATCAGCAGCCTTTTTCATTGCACCTACGCCCTCTGGAATTCGAACCTATCGTGGAGAGAGTCACAACATCTTCTCCTCAATCATAGACTGGTAAACAAAAGAAAAACAACCATGGCTAACCTTTGAAAGGATTATTTGCCATAAGTTATCGAACTATTTCAGGAAGGGCGTGTTTAATATGGAATTGGACGCAAGTACAGTGGAAAAACTGGTCGCTAGGATTGACGGACTGGAGGGTGCCCAGAAATCACAGGGGGAAGACATCAATCTTATCGCTGCCAAATTGGACCATCTGACCGAAAAGATCAACCAACTGTCGGTGCAACTTCAAGAAGGGCCTTCAGGCCATCAGCCGAAACCCTCGCCGCCGGCGACCTGGATTGATCTCGTAAAACACTATGCCAACCTGGGGAAGATGACCGGAAAGGCAATAGAAACTATGGCCGACACGGTTACGGCCTTAGTCGACTCACTTTCCTCCATTCAGGTCAGTAATCTGCCGAAAACCCGATCCAAGAAAGTGATAAACATTTCAGGCTTGAAATTATAACTTGTCCCAAATATGTCGATAATCCCACTATAAGTGGAACATTTTCCCATCGAAGGCATATTTTATATCAGAACGCCCGCCTGGGTGGCGTTTCAAAAACCTTAATTTAAGGAGGAATAAAAATTATGTCAGACGCTTTGGTTGAAGAGAACGTTGAAATCAAGGCCTTCCCGGGAAATACTGGGGGCATGGTGCTAGGATCATTGTTTATCACCCTAGGCATCCTCATCATAGTTCTTCTCCCAGGTATCTTCAAACTTCTTGGTCTGCTCCTGGTAATCGCCGGGGCCATCATCTTCGCCTTCTAAGGAGAACCGACACGGCTGCTTCCCAGTCGTTGAACAGGCACCCGGGCGCTGCACCCAGGTGCCTGTTTTAATGTGCCTATACGGCCCGCCGAAACGTTGAGCCACTTCCGCAAAAAGCGAAAGTGGCTCAACTGCTTAGCTGGCGAGGTTGTTATTCTTCCTTAGCCCAGTCCCCGGCAAACCACCAGGACGGTTCCCGGCTGCAGGTTGTTGCAGTCGACGCCGGGGTTGCGGGCCTGGATGTCGGCGACTGTGGTGTTGTTCGCACGTGCTATAGAGAAACACGTGTCTCCCGGGCGGACAGTAACGTTAATCAAGGTGCCGGGGCAGGGCAGCTCGGGTACCTCAGGCTGCAGCACGAGGCAGACGAAGATGATCGGCTGCTGGATGCGGGTGACCTTGACGGCGACCCTGACGACCAGGTCGATGGCGACCGTGCGCTTGTTTACCAGCTCGCAGTCGGAGAACTCGATCTGCACGGTAACGGCGACGTTGTCGTCATCGGTGATGTCGACAGGAAATTCGACGAACGTCGTCCAGGGGACCTCCGTCGTAAAGGCGTGTACGGGCTGGCTCGGGACGTTGGCCACGTAGAGCACCTTGACTACGGCTACGCCGCGGACCAGAACCTTGTCGGCCCCGGGCAGGATCTCGGTCTCCTCGACGCGGTTCTCCACCACGATACACTCGAGGGCCTTCTCGGCGTCGGGTTTCTGGTCGGGGATGTCGGCCTCGTCGCGCACGACGACCTGCGTTGCTCTCCGGCCGAGCACGACATCGCTGCGGATCCTGCGCGGCTCGACACCCGGAATGGGCTGCCGGAGGGCCGTAACGACGGTGATCTCGCGGGTGCGGGTGACCTCGGCCCTGAGCTGAATGACAGCGTTGATACTGATGCTGCACTCGCCCTTGGCGCGGGCGCTGACGTCTTCGATCGTGACCACCGTTTCGACCACGTCGTCCGGGGCCACCGGCCGGTTGAGTTCCACGAACTGGGTGAAGGGTATGTCGACATGGACGTGGTGTACGGGCTGGTCGCCCTGCCAGGTCTTGGCGACGTACACGATCTGCAGCTTCAGGACGCCTTCGACGACAACCTTGCGGTCGTTGATGATCTCGGTGCTGCGGATAACGACATCGGCAATGACACTAAGAACTTTTTCCGGACACGGCTTCTTCCCCTGCGTAATCTCGCGGACGTCCACCTGGTCGCTGATGATGACCTGCCGTTCGCCAAAAGCGATAACCTCTTCCAGCTCGATGGTCCCCAGGGTGGCGCCGGGGGCGTTGACCAGGATCCTCGTGGGCTCGGTCTTGGTAACCTTGACAAACTTTTTAATGATGACGGTCACCAAAATCTCCCGCTTGCCCGGCACGCAGCAGGCGTCCCCGTGGTGGCGCGTGGCGTTCATCTTCAGCCCGGCCTTGCAGGTCTCGACCATCAGTTGGACGAAGACGTCGGCGTCGTCGCCCACCTGCAGCCCCGGGACCTCAACGGACTGGGTGAAGGTAACCTCCTGTTCGACGTGGTGCACGGGCTGGTCGCCCTTCGGCACGTCGGCGACGTAGGTCACTTGCACGTCGGCCACACCCTGGATGATTACCTTGTTCTTAATCTTCTCTATTTTCGTGACGCGTGCCGTAGCGGTACAATCGATGACTTGTTCGACCGGGGGCTTTTCCGGGGGCACCGTAATGGTGGCCCGCACAGCAACCTGCGTGCGCTCCTCGCCGAGTACCCGGCGAACGAGAAACTCACGGCATTGTATGGGCGCGGGTGCTACTTGCGACAAACACAATTCCTCCTTTCGGCATTCTGGTATAATATATGCCGCTCAGGAGGAATTGTGAGAAATGTGATAACTAACCTATAAACATTTGCACGAACATTTTACCATAGGGACCACCATTTACCACCCCGATGCCCACCTTGGTGTAATTGGGGCTTAGGATGTTGGCCCGGTGGCCCGGCGAGTTCATCAGGTTAGTGTGGGCCGAGTCCACGGTAGGGGCTCCGGCCAGGTTTTCGCCGGCCGCCCTGTAGGTCACCCCGTACTTCCGCATCATATCGAAGGGAGAGCCGTAGGTCGGGCTCTCGTGGGCGAAGTAGCGGTTGTCGATCATGTCCCGGGCCTTCATCCGGGCCAGCTTGACGAGCTGGGGATCCATCGCCAGGGGCTTTAAGCCGTTGGCCGCCCGCTCTTTGTTCACCAGCTCCAGCATTTTGAGTTCATCGGCGCTGTAAGTCACCCCTCCCGAGGGCGGAGCAGGGTTGGGCTGGGCGGGAGGCGCGCTGGACGGGGGGACCGGCTTCGGCGCCGGATCAGGCGGATTAACGGACGGGGGCGGTGTCGGCCCGGGCTGCGGCGCCGGCTGCGGAACAGGCTTGGACGGGGACAGCGGAATACTGATCCGGTAGCGGATAACCTTGTAAAACGTACCGGGCGTAAGCGTACCATTGTCAGAGCTCTTACCGCATTCGAACGTCCCCCCCCGGCTTGCCAATGCGGTCGATGTACCGTTAACAAAACGGGAACCGGCGGAATTGTTCGGCGTACCGCCGGTGCAGCCGTTGCCGGGCGCCTGCTTTTCAGTCAGTTTGACAACGGTGCCGGAACTGGTTGAATTACAGCCGGAATAACCTTTCTCCTCCGGCGTGCCGGTGTTTTTAGCGGCGGCGACGGAAAATCCGGCGTCACCCACGGCATTACCGGGACAGTTATAGCCGGTACCCTGTTTTTCCGCCAGTTTAAAGGAACCGTAATTGGATGAATAGTAGACGCAACGCCCTTTCTCCGCCGCCGCGCCGGTGCTTTTGACGGCAACGGCGGAAAAGCCGGCATTCTGGAAGCCGGCCTTGATGCAGTCAACGATTTTGACTCCGTCAAAACACGGCTCCTGGGCGAAGGCTAAAAGCGGCAACGACAGCAAGGAAAACACCAGACAGACCGCGAATACGACAGACAACCTCTTCTTCCAAAACTGCATTAAACCCCTCCTTTTTCCTATTTTGGAACTCGTCCACCTATAGAATAAGATGAATGTACAAATCGGACAACTTTGGTAAATCAGGCTGAGCCCTGCTGAAATAGGATAATAAAGGAGGGTTGGGAGAGTTATGGCGGATAATGACGTATTTTGCATAGATGCTAAGATTAACCAAATTGGAGCGTTTCTGCTTCCAGCCCCATCTTTTCGAGCAACTGCTTGGCTTCCTGCTCAGCGGGACCGCTGACCACCAGTTTTATAAGTCCGGCTTCCACCAACTTTTTGAACTTTTTCAGGAGAAGAGAAGGTTCGGACACTGTATCGTCGGGACAGACTTCGGCGATACCGGCCGCAAAGCCGTTGTTGTACCCAAGGGTGCTCCCCTCGCTGAAACCCTTTTCGTACCCGGCCTCGAATCCTTCGGCAAAGCCCTGGTTGTAGCCCAACTCCCGCTCGTGCTTGGTCATAGTCACTTCTCCCCGCCAAGCTATCCCTTAAAAAGAGGTCCGAAACCAGAAGTCAGAGGTCTGACCTGGAAGCGATGCCCTGCGATCGCAAGTCAGCCATGCCCGTTTTTGACATGATATTAAGCAATCCCGTCAATTGCCCCTGAAATAAACCATATTCTGGCGGACCGTTAACGTTCGAAGGTTTATTGACATAAGTACCCGCACCTGTCGTGCGCCGACTTCGTCATCCTGGCACGCAAGTCAGCCCCGGTACAAGACGGTGATCAGGGTGAAGCCCCTGTTGGCAACGGCTGAGCCCATAAGCTGCACCCGGCCGCGGCCAAGGGACACGAAATCCTCGGGCCCTTCATAATCCCAAACGTGCTCGGGGTCGGAAGAGCCCCACTTCCAGGGCGTGGTGATTAACAGCAGACCCGCGGGCTTGAGCAGGTCAATCACGCGGCTGAGAAACGGCGCCGGCTCCGCGACGTGCTCCATGACCTCGCTGACCACGGCGATGTCGAACTTACCGTGGGGTAGATTGAACGAATCCCCGCTGGCCAGGTGCAGCGAGGCCCCCGGGCAGTTTTGCCCGGCCGTCAGCAGGCCCTCGGCGGAGATGTCCGTGCCGAAGAGTTGGTACTCCGGCCGGTGGTGGCTGAGAAATTTCAGGAATTCCCCGGCACCGCACCCGACGTCGACGAGGGTGTGGGAGCCCTGCGGCAGGTATAGCAGCATGGGACGCCACAGGTCCTCGTACAGCCGACGGCGCCCCGCCGCCCGCTCCCGGGCGTAAACCCGGTCCCAGTAAGCAGAGGTATTGATATTCTCCTGTCGGTTGCGCTTCAATGCTGTCACCTCAAGCCGGTCCCTTGACCATTCTTACGAGATCGGATTCATTATCAAGCCATTTTTTCAGGCGCGGCTTTTGGTCCAAAATCGACCGGTATTGCCCCAAGTCGCCGTAACGCCCGTGGGGGTCCGATTCCATGTAACGCCGGTATTTGTTCAGGCGGTCCTCCCGGCTCGCCCATCCCAAGTGCTTGACGCGCAGATCCGACGACGCCGTGGGCAACAAGACGATGTTCTTGGGAAACCTCCCGCAATGCAGGGGGGTTTCCTGCCACTGGTACGGGAAATGGGGCTGGTATCTGACTAGAAACGGACTGTAACGCAGGTGCGCCTTCCAGAATTCGTCCTCGCGGTAATGCTCCATGTCCCAGAAATCGAACAGCCGAAAGGCATAGACGTCGATGTTCGGCCGGCTGATCAAAGTCCTCAGCTCGGACACCGCCCTGTCTTCGAACATTTCGTCGGCATCCAGGATAAGGATCCAGTCGGGCTGCGTCTGCACGGCCAGGTCCCAGAGTTGCTTGCGGATGTTGATCTCGTTGGCGAACCCCGGCGACTGGTTGACGTGAATGAAGACGGGGATGTCTTGCAAGACGTCGCGGCAGATCTCCACGGTGGCGTCGGTGCTGGCGTCGTCGAGGATCACGGCTTCGTCCACGTATTGGGCGGCGTGCCGTAGAACGGCGGGCAGATACCGGCCGGCCTCGTTGCGCACGAGCATAGCCAGAGTCAGTTTTTGCGGGCCGGGCCTGACTACCCGGGTATAATCTTTATAACTGGAGGTTATCACCGCGGGTGCCCGGCACGGTCCGGCGTGCTCTTGTGCCTCGCAGCCGTCGATCTTCCACCAGTCCAGCTTGACCATGCGCACCCGCAGCCGCACGGCTTTCTCCGTCCGCTGCCCCTCCTCCGAACCCCTCAGGTTCAAAACCACGGCCAGGTCGCACCGGCTGAGGCCGTCGTCAAACGAGGGGTCAGCAACATCCGCCGTCTCGGCCCGCAGGATCGTCTTGCGTCTCGCGATCTCGCGCCTGTTCTCCCGCAGCCCCTGCAACTCCCTCCAGCCCCGCGCCGTGAAGTGCTGACGGTAGGCCTCCTCGTCCGACCTTCGCCGGAAGTCTGCGCTCAAGAGGTTTTCCAGCGCGTTCTGGATGATCGTGCTGATCTCGTGGGTGTAGGCTTTGATACTCATCTCGCGGAACGATTCGACGTACCGGGCCACCCCGTCGAGTTCGGCCCGCCGGTAGACGTGGTAGGCCGGCAAACAGGTGTCCACGAACAGCTCAAAGCCCAGGGCCACGGCGCGAATGCAGAGGTGGCGGTCCTCGCCCATGAACGAGACGTTGTAGATCTCGTCAAAAGAGACGCCTCTTTGCAGGGCCCTGAGGGAAAACAGGGTCAGCGCCCCCAGGCCCCCGACCCTGTACACGCCCGGCCGGCGCAGCATTTTTACAAACTCGCTGACCCTGCGCATTTTCTCTTCCTCGCTGATCTGCTCGTCTCTCCGCCGCCAGTACGTGGTGTAGCTGTCGGCCAGCCACACCTGCGGCGCCTCCTCGGTGTCCGGCCTGAACCTCGTCCAGAAGATTTCCGAGATGATGTCCTTGCCCCTGGCGATCAGGCACAAAAGCGTCTCGGGATGCAGCACCAGGTCCGAGTCAAGGAGCAGGAGGTAGTCGTAATGCCCTTTCTTGCAGTGCTCCATGATCTTGTTCTTGTTGCGCGTCACCCTCTGGACCAGCTCTTCGGTCCAGTGGTGGTGCACCTCGTCCTTAACGAAAGGGGTCCGCGGCATCTCGTTGCGCGCGATGAACACCTTGGCGCGCAGAGGGCGGAAACCGTACAACAGCTTTGAAGAGGCCGGATCGTCGTTGTCGTCGACGAACATGTAGTCGACAGCCAAGCCGGCGGTGTTCAGGTCGCGGATGGAATCCAGGAAGCATTCGAGTATCTCGGGTTCCTGGCGGACACTGCTCCCGATCAAGACTTTCTTCACCATGCTTCAGCTCCCCAGTACGTCTTGTTATCTTCTGACGGTACCGCTGACGTCCAGTTTTCCAGTGCAAAGCGTCATTCCCGATGCCCGGCGCTCAGTGCTCAGCGCCGGCGCTCATTAACAGGCTTCTGAGCGGCGACTGTTCGGTAAGAGACCTGACGGCCTGCCACCAATAGCTCGTCAAGAGCCCGTCGATCGCCCGCGTCACGCTTGCAAAGTCTCTCGGCGGGCGCTGGCGCGCCGCCAGGTCGCTGGCCATCTTCAGGTAGGCCAGACTTTCCTCGAACTTGCCCGTGGCGGCCAGGTACGCAGAAGCCACGCTGAGGCTTTGCGGGCTGAGGAGGTCGTGCTTTTCCAGAAACCTGGGCAGGGGGACGCTGAGCCGGTCCTTGATGAAGACCAGGCTTTTGATGGCGCGCTCGAAGGCTTCGGGGGTGCGGGCGGCCTCGACGAAAATCTCGAGCGCCCGCGAGACGCTCCCTTTTTGGGCCAAAACCATGCCCAAAAGACACGCGGCTTTAAAGCTTCCCGCCCCGGGGCTGATGACGTACTTTTGCCAGGAAGCGTCGCCCATTTCCAGGCAGCGGTTCAGGAGAAACTCCGCTTCTTCGGTCCGTTTAAGCAAGAAGAGGACGTTGGCGAGCACGTAAAAGAGATCGGTGTAATCCGGGAAAAGCCCCGTGCCCTGTTCCAGGACCGGCAGCGCCTGCCGGTACAGCTTCTCCTCCAGTAAGGACCTGCCGTAATAGAAGAAAAACTCGGGAACGCCGCTCCTTTCCTCGTCGTCGAAGCTGTTCGCAAAGCACTCGGCGGCCGCGGCAAACTCCCGCCCGTAATAATGCTCGACGCCCAGGGCGTAGTTTTGCCTCCGGGGCTCGCCGGCCAAACTTCGGGCGATAGCCTCCCTTTTCCACGCTCTTTTCCGGGCAAGGCAGGCGCTGTCGGCCAGGAAGTGGTAATGGTTGACCGTCACGTCCACGGTGGCGACGCGGCCGCCGGAGGCCAGGACCGCCGAAGCGACATCCTCCGCCGCCGCCCCCTCGTACCGGCCGACGCCCCTGCGGAACAAGCGGCAGGAGCTCTTAAGATGACAGTTGCCCAAGGACAGGCTCTTGTCCAGGTAGGTGCACACCTTGAAGGCGTACGCGTCGTGGTAGCCGTTCCTGACCAGGTTGACGATCATCTCCCTGCTCCGGTCGGGTAGCGCCTCGTCGGCGTCGAGGACGAGCACCCATTCGCCCGCGGCCCGGTTCAGCGCGAAATTGCGGGCCCCGGCGTAGTCGCCGGTCCACTGAAAGCCGTACACGCGGGCGCCCATCTGGTAGGCCGCGTCCGGGGTGTCGTCCTGCGAGCCGGTGTCCACGTAGATGACCTCTGTGGCGATCTCGTTTACGCTCTGGACGCAAGACCTGATCGACGCCGCTTCGTCCCTGCCAACGACGCAGACGCTGATCGCGGGACAGTCGCCCTTTTTAACGGCCAGCTTCTCCAGGTTGCCCAGCAGCTCCCGGGTCCCCGCCTGGTAAACGGCGGCCTCGGTGGGATACCAGGTGGGAGGAACGGGCATGGCTAGGTAGCGCCGCAGGTGTTCCCGTGCCTCCGTAAAGCGCCCGCACTTGACGTGACAAAAGCCGTCCAGGTACACCAGGTCGCTGAACTGGGGATAAACGCCCTGATAGTGGCGCAGATGATCGAGGGCCGCCCGGTACTTTTCCATGTCCATCAGGGTGGTTATCGTCCTTTTGACCAGGACGGGAGCAAAGGCCTGGTTGTGCTTGGTGCGCTTGAGCGCTTCCAGGTAGAACTCCAGGGCCTCCCTTTTATCCCCAAGGCGCAGGTACTCCGTGCCCAGGTTATAGAAAAAGAACCCGTCTCTTTGTTCCTCCGGGTAAGTGCCGAGGATGGCCAGGTTTCTCTGAATCTTGGCCTGGATGTTCGCGGCGCCGGCGTTGTAACCGTGGTGCAGGATGGCGATCTGCGTATGCCCGATGCAGTTCTGCCCGCCGGCGTCAATGATGGCGCCAGCGATCTGCTCGTGGATTTTGCCGGTGAACCTGAACTCCTTGCGGTTTCTGAACAGGCGGATGCTGGGAAAGGTTAGCTCGACGCCCGCACCGGTTACGTTGGAGATCAGGACGAAGTAGGCCTGGTAGCGGCTGTCCCGGATCACCTTTCTCAGTTCGGAGCCGCTCTTCCGCACGAGTTCCTCGTCGCAATCCAGGTAAAAGATCCAGTCCCCGGTCGCGTGCTCCAGCGAGGCGTTGCGCGCGGCGCTAAAGTCGTTGCGCCACTGCTCCCTGACGACCTTGGCCCCCAGCGACCGCGCAACTTCCGGGGTGTTGTCCGTCGACCCCGTATCGACGACGACGATCTCATCCACGAAATCCTTAACGCTGCGGATGGCGCGGCCGATGTTGTCGGCCTCGTTCCGGGCGATCATGCACAGGCTCAAGGTGTCAGTCGACATTGGCGAAAGCCTCCTTGCAGCGGTGCAACCTTTTTTTGAAGGCCGCCAGCTTGAACAGCGACCGGCGCAGTTCCGCGTTGCTCTCCTCAAGGCCGATCCCCTTGAGAACCAACGACAGGCACTCGTCCGTCAACTGTTCCAGCGCGCCGGTCAGATATAACTCGTTTTTTTCCGCGACCTCCCGGGCGGCCGCGGCAAAATACTTGAAGGCCTTCTCGTGCCAATTGAGGCCGGCGCAAGCCGCGCCCAGCAAGTAATAAGCCTCCGCGCGCGCGCGGCACCTGTAGAGCGCCCGTTCCAGAAGTTTTTGAGCCTCGCGGTGGCGGCCCCCGGCCAGCGCGTGCTTGCCGAGAGCAAAGTAAGCTTCGCCGGGGCCTTCCCCGCCGGAGACGGCCCGCCCGACGGCCAGGGCGAGGTCTTTATCGCCCAGCATAAAAGCCTCCAGGGCGATGTCCAGGGCCGCCCGGTGCGCATCATCCCGCTCGCCCAGCTTCGCCGGGGCCCCGCCGCGCTCCCCGGTGACCAGGGCATCGACGGCCCGACACGCGGCCGTCACCGGAGCGTCCGGGAGACCGCAGGCGGCGATCACCCGGGCCGCGCTTTTCCTGGGATCGTCGAGCCACCTGGCGAGGCACTGCTCCGGCAGGGCCTTCGCCGCCGCCGGCGAGCCGGGGGGAATGCGGTTCAGCATCTCGGCGGCCTCGGCGTAACGTCCTAGCCTTATCAGGCATTTTCCCTGAAGGAGGAGCATCCCGGGGTCCGGGACCGGTTGCGCCTCCAGTTCGGCCAGACAAGACGCGAATTCCCCGACGTCGAACAACAGCCGGACGACGGCGCGGCTGTCGAGCCCGGCTTTCTTTAAGAAGGCCGCCGTCTCCGCCCCCGTTTGCTTCTGTTCCTTGAGCAAGGCGCACAGCCTGGCGAACACCCGGTAAGACCGGTCCTCCTTGGCCGCCTTGAGAATGAACTCGACGGCCGCGTCGATATCCCCCCGGCGCGCGCACACCTCGGCCAGGTTTGCAAAAGCCAGGCGCCCGGTTACACCTTCCGTCGTGATGTACTCCGGCGGCACCTGCGTGAAATGGGTGCACTTCAGGAAGCAGGCCTTCGCCTCGGGTAGCATCCCGAGATCCCAGAAGATCTGTCCCTTGAGGAAATACAAATCGGGATAATCCGGGAAAAAGGCCAGCGCCCTGTCGGCAATCTCCAGCGCTTTGGCCTGTTCGCCCATATCGGAAAGACAGAGGACGTAGTTCCGGAAGAGCACCGGGGTAAACACCGCCCCCGGGTCGGCGTGCCGGATGGCCGTTTCGTAGTGCCGGCGCGAATCTTCGAGATTTCCCGCCGCATAGTAGCTGACGCCCAGGTTGTAATTATAGAAGGGATCGTCAGGGCTTTCGGCCAGGGCCTTCTTCAGCAGGGCGATGTTGCGTAGCGTTTTGGCCCGGCGTTCCTTCCGGTCGCGCATGTACCCGTAGTGAATGATGGTCAGGCCCGAATGCCTGATCAACGCCTCGGCCCTGCCGCCGAGATCGCCGAACCTGACCTGCTCGTGGACGACACCTTGAAAGCGGTAAGCCTCCCTGTTCCTGAACATGCGCAGGTTGAGGTGCCTGGTCCCGGGGCTGCTCTCCGCAGCGGTCGCCGGGCTAGCGATGGTGAAGGTCCATCCCTCCACCCCATCCGGCGCGCTGGCCAGCCTTTTCAGGTTTTGGGCTGTTTCAAGGGGCACCTCCTCGTCGGCGTCAAGGACGAAGACCCAGTCCTTGGTGGCGTGCTTGAGGCTCTCGTTCCTGGCCCGGGCAAAGTCGTCCGGCCAAGGGAAGGAAAAAACCCGGGCTCCGTAGCTTGTGGCAATATCCGGTGTCCTGTCCGTGGACCCGGTGTCGACGACGACGATTTCGTCGACCCAGCGGCGCACGCTTTCCAGGCACCGGCCCAGGTTTTTTTCCTCGTCTTTGACGATCATACAGAGACTGATGGTTCCTGTTTCCATAATCACCTGACTGCCTTCGCCAAAATTGCCATTGATTTTCCAACTTATGAAATAAAAGCGGGAATGGTTACACCGCTAGGGATTCCGGGGCTGACACAACCATATATTGGCAGGGGGTCCCTGGTAGCACTGTGCCAGGGTGCCCATATATTGTAAGAAAAGGAAGGAGGGTATCTCATGGCCATCAGGAGAATTTGCGTAGATGAAGTCACCACTCTGTCTACGACTTTCTCGGAAACCATTACCTGCGCAAACCCGGCGTTTACGCCCGTGGGACCGGGCAAGGTTTGCAATGCCGTGCTGTATAATGTCGGGGTCAACCTGGATTCGACGCCGATGACGCTGTCGTTCTCCTTCGACGCCCAGTTTGAGTACGAGTACGAGCACGAAGGCAGCATCTTCAGGGACTACTGCAACTCGGTGGGCAACAGCGGCTTTATCGCCCTGCCCGGCGGCACCACCCTGTGTCCCGGCGCAACGGCGCCCGAAGTAAAGTCTTCGGTCTCGTGCGACCCGGAAAACATCACCACGACCCCGACCCTGGTATCCGGCGTTGTCAACATGGCCTTCACCATCACCAACCTCTGCACGTCAGCCATTATATGCGTGAACGACAGCCCCTGCCCGTAGCCCGGAGTGATACGGAACAAAAGCCCTCATCCTTTGAGATGGGGCTTTTTTCTTTAGCAAGGCGCTTGACGCCGCAACGGCCGGAAACTCACGCGTTCGCGGCTTGACGCATATCCTGTAATCAACAGCCGCAAAGCCTATTGCTGTTTTTGAAAGGAGTCTGAAGTGATGGCCCCCGTGTTTAAACCGCGCAAACCCGCAGCCGCCCGGGGCACCCCCCCGGGAATGCCGAGCCCAGCCACGCCAACAAAAACAGAACTGAAACAGGCCGGGGATCGGGGCCTTGAAGATTCATCCGGGACCGGATTGCCGGGTACGCCCCAACAGCCGGTACAGGTATTGGATAGCTCACCGGAGCCAATGCCCGACTACGCGAAACCCGAAGCGGATCATGCCGAACCGCTGCCTTCAGAGGCGACAGAGCAGGCGGAGGCCCAGATCGACCTTGAAGACGAGGCCGGTGCTTGTGCTGCAGAGTTACCCGACCCGACCGCCGAAGGTTGCGAGTGTACCCAAGCCGGAGAAGCTTGCGCTTTTGAGACCGTTACGGAAATGCCTGAAATTATAGAGATTAAATGTGGCGAATTGCCCGGCCAGCGCGCAAAAGAGCGTTGCTCCTGCCAGTTCCCGATCAGGCTCGGGAAAAACTACGGCGCCGTCCAAACGATCGAGATCGCGGCCACGCCGGTTTCAGTCCCTGCAGGCATGGGCCGTACCCAACAGCCGATCCATATGCGGACCGCACAGCAGGCCGTCGGCCGGGAGAGCCCGCTCCGGCAAAAAGAAGAGGCCTCGGTTTATGTCGTCTCCGATCCGGAGGCCGTAAAAAAGTACCGCAGCCTTTCAGGCCGCCGGCCGACGCCGTATGCGCGGTCCCGTACCTGGAACGTTAAACAGGAGATGAAAACCAAGGAACAGGACGCGCTCCTCGACGAGATGGCGGCCCGCATGCAAACCCTGGAGGAGAGGCTGCAACGACTGGAGAGCCTTCTCAAGCCGGTGGACCCGCTCCCGGGCCGGCCTGCCGATCACGAACCGGAAAAGGAACAAAAAACCCAGGGTCTGCCGATTTCCGAGGAACCGGCAGATCATAGGGCTGCTCACCCAGCTCCCAGGCCCATCCTTCTGGTTAGGGAATGGAAGTGACATACTACTGTAGAAAAGTCGAAATAAAACCCCAGGTCGGTTCTGTTCTCGTTCAAAGGGACAAATTGTGAACCTTGGTTCATATGTACAAGGCG